>JAAAOZ010000189.1 GCA_009908585.1 Chloroflexota bacterium | reverse complement strand
GGCGCGCGCGGGGAATATGGGATTGCTGACCTGCGGCATCGCGAGTTTGGCGTTGGCAGCAGGCGAGATGTCGATAGCGCAGGCTTACGTCGCCGCCCAAGCACAAGCGTTGGTTGAAGCACAAGAGGTCATCATTGCCTTATCCCACTGGCAACGGGTCGTCATTGCGATCTTGTTCGATTTTCTGGGCTTTTTTATGCTGGGGGCCTGGATCTTAGGCAGCAGCATCGCCGGGTTGCGAGCAGGCAGTTTGCCCAAATCCATAAACTGGTTTGGAATCGTGACCGCTCTGCTCTGCTTCAGTTTTGCATTTGGGTACGTCTTTCACATCGAATGGCTGGGAGAATTCGGCATCGGAAGCCTGGCTTTCCTCGCGGTGCCAGCCTGGCTGGTGTGGTTGGGCATCGTGTTGTGGAAAGAGGGAAACATCAAAGAGACGTGAGGTCTGCGAGGGCGAAAAGATCAACGCTATCCGGGTGAAAGATTAACGCTACGGGGCCTATAGATCAACGCTATCTCTTGAAGAGATTAGTGCTATCTCGGTGAGAGATCAACGCTATCTTTCCTAGAGATCAATGCTATCTCTTGGAGAGATTAGTGCTATCCCTCGAAAAGAGCAACGCTGCTTTTAGGACCTCTTCTTGGATCCCACCGGCAGCGTGAATGAGAACATGGCCCCCTCGCCCGGCTCACTGGCGGCCCAGATCGTCTCGTGATGCGCTTCCAGCACCATCCGGCAGAAGGCCAGACCGAGGCCGCTCCCCTTGCCCTCCTGCTGACCGGTGACGAACTTCTGGAAGAGCTGTTGCTGGATCTCCGGCGGGATGCCGGGGCCGGTATCCCGCACACTGACAATCACCTTCTCTGAGTCGGAAGGGGTGGTTCGAGCCGTGATCGTCACGGCGCCCTCGGCGGGCGTGAATTTGAGCGCGTTGCCTACCAAGTTCTGTACGACACGCCCCAGGAGTTCGCGGTCGCCCTCGACGCTCATATCCTCCGGCACATGATTGACCAGCGCGATCCCCTTCGAGACGGCCAACGCCTGTTGCATCGCCAGGATGTCCTCGACCAGCGCGCGCAGGTGGAAGGTCTCGCGGTTCAGGGGCATCCGGCCACTCTCCAAACGGCTGATGTCGAGGATGGCATTGACCAGATCCAACATGCGCTTGGTGCTGGAACTGGCAATCTCCACCAGGCTCATATAATTCTCAGGCAGCAGATCCTTCGCGTGGCGCGAAAGCAGCGTCAGTGATCCCGAAATCCCCGTCAGAGGATTCCGCAAGTCGTGGACCATGGTATGGGTCAGGTCGCGGCGCATCGCCTCAATGACGCGCAACTCGGTCACATCCCGCAGGAGGATCAATCGGCCCAGCGGCTGCTTGCTATCGCGCATCACGGGCAAATTGAACCACTCAACATCGCGCGAACCAACGCGATACTCCCCCGATCCCACCGGCTCATCGCCCGCTTTGATGCGTCGCATCTCGTGTAACAGCGCCCGCGCCACCGTGGGCGCCTGCGACCGCAACTCGCGCAGCGCCTCCCAGAGCGAGACATCTATCCAATCTTCCGGCTCACCGTCCAGCCCCAGATAGTCCAGCGTGGATTGGTTCACAATCAGCACATTCAACTCCATACTGATGAGGATGACGCCATCGTGGGTGGATTGGACCAGCGCCTGTAGGCGTTGGCGTTCCTCGGCGACGCTCTGGTAGAGCGTGAGGTTATGCACGGTCACGGCCACCTGCGCCGCGATGGCCACCATCAGATCGACATCACCACGGGCAAAATCGCGCTGATCGGGGCGGTTTAACGCCGTCATCGTGCCGTAGACGGTATCCTGAAAGATCAACGGCACGACGATGATCGAGCCGGCCTCGGTTTCCTCGCGGCGATGTTGGGCCAGCGGCGATTCACGCGGGTCGCTTTGCCCCTTATGCGATAACGCCGGGTTCCGATGCTGCACGACCCAGCCGGTCAGCCCTTCCATCAACTCCGCATAGGGCACCTTGACCACCAGATCGGCGCCGGGGCCGGCGGCCAAAAAGTCGCGCACCTTCTCCGCTTCTAAATCGAGCAACACCAAGCTCACCCGATCCGCCGTCAGCGCCTTGAAAATCGCATTGAGGACCCGTTGCAACACCTCGCGCAACTCAATCCCCCCGACCAACAGGCGGCTTACCTTAAAGAGCGATTCAATGCGCTGGTAGTTGTTTTGCAATGTCGCGTAGAGTTCGGCATTCTGAATCGCCAACGCGATCACATCGCCCAATGACGCAGCCAAGAGCTGTGTATCGCGGTCGAAGGCCCACATCTCATCGCTGGCGATGTAAATCAGCCGCTTACGCTTGCCCTGTTGCATCGGCACGAGCAGCGCACTCGCCGCATCACACAGCGCCTCGTGGGCCACTGGACTGCCCTGCACATTAGGGATGTACTTGGTGCGCCCAGATCGCCACACCTGCTCGATAAATTCGATCTCCAGGGAAAAATCGCAGGTAGGCCTCATATCAGGACGGCCCCCCGTCGCCTCGAAGTGAAGTTGCTCCCCATCCTCATCCGGCCCCAGCACACCGATGAAATCCCAATCCGTCAGCCGAGCTATGGTGGTGATCGCCAATCCCAACATATTTTCGGGATTACGGGTGCGTTGCAGCGTCCGCAACACCTCGTAGAGCGTCGCCTGCTGATCGGCCATACGGCGCTGCTCCTCGTAGATCATCGCATTGCGCAGCGCCAGCGCCATCTGCTGGGCGGCCGCCGTCATAATATCCGTGTCCTTGGCGGTGAAATGCCCCGGCGTCTCGTGAATCAACGTCAGGATGCCCAACAGCAAATCGCCCTCGATGATGGGAATCCCCAACACAGACCCGACCGTGTACGGCTGATCCGGCAACTTACGCCAGCGCGGATCCGACCCCACATCCTCAATCAAGACCGCTGCCTTGGCGCGCAACACTTGGCCCTCCAAGCCCCTTTCCAACACCTTCTCCGCAATCTCGTGACTGACCCGGGCCGGCGTTTTCCCACGCGCGAGGATACTGTGCGTCACCTGGTGATCAGCATCTAACAGGAAGAAACTGCCCCGACTGGCCTCGGTAAGCGAGACCGCGATGTCCAACGTGTTTTTCAGCGTCGCATCCAAGTTGGGACGCACCGTCATCGCCCGCGCCACCTCCAAGAGCTGCTCGACGCGCTCCACTTGAAAGGCTAAGGAGGTCTCCAACGCCTTGCGCTCGGTGATGTCGCGCAGCACGATCAGCCGCCCCACCAGCGCCTCGCGCCGATCTCGCAGGGGATAGAGGCGCAGATCGAACACGCGCGGCTCGCCATCTAACGAGAGAGAGATCTCGTCGCGGGCCTTCTCCACCTTTCGATACCGCATCACCACATCCTTGTGATCCGGCAACAGCTCATCCAACGTGTGGCCCACCACTTGATTGATGGACAGTCCCACCAACGCCAGCGCCGTTGGATTGGCCTCGACGACGCGGTGCGCCAGATCGACCACGATGATGGCATCGCCGATCCCATCCACAACCGCGCGCTGGGCCACCGGCGCCAGATCCAACAGGCGAAGCCGGAACATCCCCCAGGCAAAGAGGGCGCCGCTCAGCGCAAAGAAGGTGGGGGTCAGATCGATGTCAATATCGCCCAGCACGTAGATCAGATTGGCGATCCAGGGCAGCAGAACGCCGATGAACAGAACAACCGCTTGCCATCGATAGCTGGCGCGAGATCGCCAGAGGAAGACGATCATCCAGACGGAGCTGACCGCCAGCAGCAGATTGGCGTAGGCCGTGTTCAGCCAGAACGCCGGCCCGTAGGCCGCCACTACGAAGTTCGCGCTGGAATCTGAGGGCAGTACCTCATATTCGCGCCAGATCAGGCCATGGGCATCGTTGGTGAGCACCAAGGCGAGAGTAATCGCGGGCACGATGGAGAGCAGCAGGACGCGCCGCAGACGGATCTCGGGCCAGCGAAGCGTGTAGGTCTGCACAAAGAGAAACCACGCTACGGGTACGATGACGATCCCCACGTACTCCAGGCGGGCGCTCCACCGCACCACCATCGGTTGCCGGCTGACAAGCTCAACGCCGTAGACGAGCGACCACCAACCCACGGCAGCCATCAACGCCATGAACGGCCTCGCGCCCGCCACGTTGCGCCGTCGCCAGCCAAGCACTGCCAACCCCCACGCGATGGCCGAGGCCAGCAGGGAGAGGATCGTATAGATTAGAGTGGAAGAGAGGCCCATGTGTCTAAGGCTCCTCAAGATCACATTGAATAAAAAGTGTCCGTATCAACCTCAGTATAGCACAGCTACAGCGAATGAAAATCGCTCACGGCCCCGCCACGCTGGGGAAGGTCGCGTCGGCGGGCATGCCGGGTTTGAGCAGGCGCGCCGAATTATCCAAGCGCACCTCGACGGCGTAAAAAGTATTGCGCCGCTCCTCCGTGGTGGCGATGTTCTTCGGCGTGAACTCCGGTTCATCTTCGATGCGCACCACGCGCCCCGCGAAGGTCTGATCGGGGAAGCTGTCGACGCGCACCTCCACCTCCATGCCCAACGCCACATGCCCGATGCGCGTCTCCGGCACGTAGACGTCCAACGTCACGTCGGAGAGATCGGCCAAGGTGAGGATGGTCGCCGCCGGGGCTGCAATCTCGCCCACGTGCAGGGCCTGCGCGATCACCACCGCCGTGCCTTTTTCTGCATGCAGAGGGCTGCGCACCGTGCACTTCTGCACCTGAACGCGATGTTGCGCCGCCTTGGCCTCCGCGACGCGCACCGCCGCCTCCGCCCCGGCGACTTCCTCGGCGGTGGGGCCATCCAGCAGATCCGCCAACTTCGCCTCCGCCACGGCGACCGCCTCCGACCAGTGCTCGCTTCCTCGCAGCAGCCCGTCGCCGTCGGCAAGGCCGCGATCCCATTCGGCGTGCTCCAGCGTTCCGCCGGGGCCGGCCAGCCGGTCGAACATCTCGCGCACGGCGGGCTCGTCCGCTCGCATCGTCGCCAACTGGTCGCCGGACAGCGGTCCGTGCAACTCATCCGTGGGCAGCAGCGGGAAGTACTCCATCTGCACGATCCTCGCGTCGCCGCCCTCCGCTGTTTCGGCCGCTTGGCGCGCGGCACGGGCGGACAGCCGCTCATCCTTCTCCTTCAGAGCCCAGTTGACCATTCTCGCATCCAGAGGCACGTGCTGGGGCGTCAGTTCATCGACGC
>JAAAOZ010000066.1 GCA_009908585.1 Chloroflexota bacterium | reverse complement strand
GAGGATGCCCGGCGCGCAGCGCCTCTCGAAGGGACTTCCGTAGGTCAGTAGACCTACGGGTCTACGATAGTCGCTGACAGAGTGTAAACCTAATTATCCTGGAAAATGAACCATCCCGAAAATTGCTGATTATTTCCTACGAGGAAATCCTATGCCCAAAGATGATCCCCGAATGACCAAGGATGACGTCATCGCGTTCGTCCAATTGCTCGAGCGCCACGACATCGCCCTGTACATCGATGGCGGCTGGGGCGTGGACGCGCTCTTGGGCGAGCAAACCCGCCCCCATGCCGATTTGGACATCGCGGTAGAGCACAAAGACGCGCCCCAGATCCGAGCGCTGCTCGAGGCGCGCGGGTACGAGGATGTGCCCCGCGACGATACCAGGCCGTGCAACTTCGTCCTGGGCGATGACGAAGGCCGCCAGATCGACGTCCATTCATACACCTTCGACGCCGACGGCAACAACATCTACGGCGTCCCCTACCCTTATGAATCGTTGAGCGGCACCGGGACGATTGGCGGCTACCCGGTCAAGACCATCGCGCCCGATTGGATGGTGAAATTCCACACCGGCTACGAGATCGACGCGGGCGATTATCACGACGTCAAGCTCCTTTGCCGGCGCTTTGGCATCAACTTACCGCCCGAATACGAGAAATTCGCGAGATGGGAGGTTTTAAATCTGGAACGACCATAGAGTTAAGGAGGTTGCAATGTTGAGTAAAACCGTTAGAACGTTTATCTTATCCTTACTCTTGATGCTGCTTTTGTCTATAACCCCTACAGATCTTACAACCTTCCCCCCTCCATAGGCCGCGCCCCTCGTATGACGCACGCCGTGCATACCTCCGGGGATATGGCTTCCTCTTTATCTTCCTCTGTTCACGCAGCTTTTGCCGTGGACGTTTACCCGAACGAATATTTTCGCTATATCCCCAATGCGGATACCCCTGAAACGTGGCTGTCTGTGGGAGACGTCGCGGGTACAACCTACTATGCAGGCGACTTTGTGGGCAATGACTTCAGCCAAGTGTACGTCATCGAGTTTACGCTGAACGAACTTCACACGCTCGATACCGTTACGGGTGTCGCCACGACGATTGGCGCGAGTACGCCTATATCCGGTCACATGTGGACGGGCGCGACCGGCGCCGCCGATGGAACGTTGTATGCTTCTTCCACAGATGAGGCCCAATCCTACTTATACACGGTTGATATCACTTCGGGCACGGCGACCGTGATAGGCCAAATCACCAACGCCCCCACCATCATTGACATCGCCATCAACGCTGACGGGGAGATGTACGGGGTGGACATCTCCGCCGATAACTTGGTGCGGATTGATCCGGCTACGGGCGCAGGTACGGTGATCGGCTCTATCGGCTTTGACGCTGATTATGCCCAGGGGATGGACTTCGAACCTGTCTCCGGCATCCTTTACCTGGCAGCCTATAACAGGACCGCTGGCCGGGGTGAACTACGCATCGCCAACACCGCTACGGGCAGTTCGTCTCTGGTCGGGGCATTCCCCGACGGGGCGGAAACGGACGCGCTGGCTTTCACACCGGCGCCATCTCAATTCTTGCAGAATCCCGGTTTTGAGGATGGCTGGCCCCGTTGGGACGCTGACGGCGCGCCCTTCCTATCGAGTACCAGTCACAGCGGCTCCTGGTCAGCCAACTTATCCGGCGAAGAATGCTGGGTGTGGCAGTACGTGCACATTCCATCTGATGCGCAGGATGTGACCTTCGGCTACTGGATATCCGGTGTCAGTTCAGATTCCGAGTGGGATAATGATATTCTCATTGGAGGGATTTGGGACTTGACCCGGCAGACCAACTACGTAGACGTGCGTTATGGCATGACCTATGTCTATCACTCTCCTGGGGTTTGGAAGAACAAACTCTATAGACTACAAGCGGACGAATTAGCAAATGTAGCGGGTCAGTGGGGGGGTGGTAGGCTTTCAACTCACTCAGGATTGGAATCCGGGATATCACAAGACGAGCACAGCTTATATCGACGATGCTATCCTGTACGTGACGAGACCTATCTATGATCACGCTGTGTATCTTCCGCTGATGGTCAGTCAGGCTGCTACGTCTTCAAAGTGAACAAGGTGTGTCCCGAATGAGCTGGGGGGGGGCGTAGATTTGGGTATCATGAAAAACGGTTAGGCCGTTCCAAGAAAATAAGGGCACGCCTCCGAATGAATTCGAGGCTGATACAAAAAACCCGTTAAAAACGGGTTGAAAAATCGCTCAAAAGAGCAACCTCAGTGCGTTTCTGGTTGGCTCGTGCCAACTTCGCACTTTGGATATCAGACGATGGTTTATGAAGATTAAGAAAATAATTCGGTCTAGCTACCTGACACTTTCAGAAAACAGCTCACGGATTTTTTCAGATCTTTCAGCGGAGAAGTTCTCCATCTTGGGGTGTATCTTACTGCTCACGTCTATTTGGACGAGGTTAAGGCTGAATTTTAATCCTTACATTCTCGTAATGGCTCCTCCTGCAATATAAAAATCAAAAAATATCTACGTTAATCCGTGTTTATCCGTGAGCCAAGCAGTGTCGGGTGGATAGTAATTCGGTAATAGACGGGGGGGCGTACCGTCCATCGCCCGGACGTAAACATCCGGGCTAAAAGAGCGAAGCCTCCTTCGGAGGCTAAATCCACTAGCCCAAAGGGCTTTGTTCTTTTAGCGCGGGGACTTCCATCCCCGCGCGGCGGGGTGACAACTATTCCCAAATTAATTCTTTAAAGTCCATCAACTATCGGCGCGGCGCTCTGTGACAGTAACCACAGTGAAAGTTATCTCAGAGGGGAGGTTAGTGTTGACGGCCAGAATCAAAGCTTTGTTGTTCGGCCTTCTTCTTGTCGGGGTTGGCCTATTTATCCTGTTGACCTTCGGGAATGTCACATCGCTACAGTGCCAGCGCCTTGAAACCTCCTACGTTGTCTGTGAGAAAGAGGTCCAGTTGCTGGGCATACTTTCCACGAGTGAGGAAACGATCACAGGTGTGGAGGGAGCGTGGGTCGATGAAAAATATGACAATGAGGATGGACACAAATATCGCGTGGTATTAAATACCAGCCGGGGAGATGTACCGCTGACAGCCTACTACTTGTCAGGACGGGGAGCTAAAGAAGATAGAGAGGATACAGCAGCGCAAATCAAAGCGTATGTCCGAGGAGAAGGTGAGAAAACATTAGAGATACATCAAAGCACTCTAATGGGTGGAGTTATGGGAAGCTTCCTCCTCCTGGTCGGCCTCTCGAGGATTTTCACAGGGGCTGTTCTAGGTCGGACCTCAGGTTACTGAGCGTTGAAAAGCCATCCCACGCCCCTGCGTCCCCAACTGGAACTACAACGCATTCAGCGTGGAACTCCTGGCGGAAGCCTACCGCGAAACAGGGCGCCCGGCCTTCTTGGAGGCGGCGAAGCAGAAGATGGCCATCGGCGTGTTGCCCGGCCAACTGACGGACGGCCCTCACACAGATAAAGCTGGAGGAGGCGCTCTCTTTGCCCATTGTCAGCTCCAGTCATTTATGCTACAGTTATAATATGAAAGCCCAGACAGCTATTGGATGCAGAAAAATGGCGTCCACGCGGATGCTGTTGCCTATGCCGACCGATAAAAGGAAAAAGAGCCATGCAAATCGTAACTGATAGTGACGCCGATATTAATCTGACCCCGGAAGAGCAAAAAGGGCTGATCGCCTCGATCCGCAACCTCAAACCGCTCCTCGGCGTTGAGAAAGTCAACGGCGCCTACGTCCAACTGGGACAAGCGCGAACGTTCAAGCGCGCCGTCCGGGGCTTAGGCCGTTCCAAGAAAATAAGTCTCCCAAAAACGGGGAGTTTTCAGAGGGAAAAACATCAGGTTTGGGAGGTTTTAATTTCTGGAACTACCTTAGTCGATCTCATCGAGCAACGACACGCGCCGGGCAGTGCATTGCGCGTCCAAGTGCTGCACTCGCAGAACCCAGAGGGCGCGGCGCTGCTCCGCGATCTCGTAGACGAACGCTTCGATTGCACGTGGCTGCCCGTCGGGCCGATGTCCCTGGTGCTGGGCGCGCACACCGGCCGCAGCATGGTCGGCGTCGCCTCCGCGCCGCTGGCAGCATTCGCCGATGTGCCGTGAAGGCTTCAAGGAGATGAATTATGACCACAAGATTACAGACTTTGATCGATGAGGCGCAGCAATTGCCGCCCCTGGAACAGTTGAATTTAATCAGAACCCTCCTGCAATCTCTGTCCCGTAGCTATGAACACGCACAACCTACAGAGGATTTCTGGGCGCCTCAATCCCTGGAAGAACTCATCCAATCTCAGCAGACTGAGCCTGTCACGGACATTTCTATCTTAAAGGGCGATTTCTGGCCAGAAGATGAGTCGACCGACGACTTTCTTGCTTACATCTATCAGCAACGATGCGAACATCGCTTTGACAATCGTCCAAAATCACGTTAAGCTAAAAACAGTTGGTTGGCCCAATTCATAATCCACATAATCCAAAGGAGGGTATTATGAACAACGAAGAGAATCAAACCATCCAAGATCCATTCTCAGAACCAGAGTCGGAGTCAGAGCCAGCATCCGCCCCAGAACCAGAACCGACGCCGGAGCCGACGCCGCCATCACCGCCCCTTTCCCCCGCCGCCGAAGCATCGAGCGGCGAGGGCTTCTTCTCCAACCTCGATCAGAAGACGTGGATCATCATCGGGATCGTGGCAGCCATCCTGCTGATACTCTGCTGCTGTTGCGGCGCGATTGGCGTGTGGTTCTACAACAACGGCGATCAACTCATCTACGAGCTGGAACAGATGGGGATGGTGCTGTCGCTGTTCGTCTGAGATCCGCCCAGTTTAAAAGCCGCACACGTCCTCCGGTCGATGCCGGGGGACTTTTTTATGCCCCCTTTGGTGTATAATGAAGAACGTGGATATCCCAGAGAAAGTACAACAGAAATTAGAGATCGTGCCGAAGTTGCCCGGCGTCTATCTGATGCACAACGCCAAGGGTAAGGTGATCTACGTGGGCAAGGCGATCAACTTAGCCAACCGCGTGCGCTCCTACTTCCACGCCTCCGCGCAGGAGCACCCCAAGACGCGCCGCCTGGTCGCCCACATCGATGACATCGAATGGATCATCACCGACTCGGAGGTCGAGGCGCTGATCTTAGAGGCGAATCTCATCAAGAAGTATCGCCCCCGATATAATGTGCGCC
>JAAAOZ010000395.1 GCA_009908585.1 Chloroflexota bacterium | reverse complement strand
CTGGCTTTCGCTCTTCTGGGAGCGGGACGGTATTCGTGATGATAATCTCATCGATTTCCTCAACCCCGTTGAGGCGCTTTACCGCATTACCCGTGAAGAGGCCGTGGGTGCCGATGATGGTGACCCGCTGAATGTCGAATTTGCGCAAGTACTTGATGGTCTCCACGATGGTACCGGCGGTCGCGATCTCGTCATCCATGATGATGATGTCCTTCCCCCGCACCTCGCCCATAATGCCACTGATGGCGACAGAATTGTCGCTCATCCGTATTTTCTCCCCGGCGGCGATGGGTACCCCCAGGGCGTGCGCTAACTTGGCCGCGCGCTTGGCGTGCCCGATGTCGGGCGAGAGGACGACGCTGTTGCTGAGATCTTTCTCACTCAGATGTTCCAAGAAGACCGAGTGGGCGGTGAGATGGTCGGCGGGAACGCTGAAGAAGCCGTGCACCTGCGGCGAGTGCAGCGTCATCGAGATGACGTGATCGGCGCCGGCGGTGACTAACAGATCGGCGATCAGCCGCGCGGCAATCGAGATCCGGGGGGCATCCTTCTTATCGGAGCGGGCGTAGGAATAGTAGGGAATCACCGCGTGGATGCTCTTGGCCGCCGCGCCCCGCGCTACATCCAACATCAAAAGTAACTCCAGGAGATTGTCACTGCACGGCGGGGCCAGCGGCTGGATGATGAAGACATCGCTGCCGCGCACACTGGTGCCCAAGTGAACGTAGAAGTTATCATTGGAGAATTTGCGGATCTGGGTCGGGCTGAGTTCGAGTCTCAAGTAGTGAGCGATCTCCTCTGCCAGTGGGATGTGGGCGCTGCCGCTGAAGATAAGGGTGTCTTTGAGCGCCTGACATTGTTCTTCGGCCGGAATCTTTTCATGCTTAATTTCCTTTGATGGCTTTGTCAATGTTCACTCCTTTTTTATCAAGCTTATGAGCTGATCTGGAATCATACTAAGACAGTGTGCAGTTTAGTTGTATTCTATCCTCAAAAAGAAGGTTAGACAACTTATACCAAATGCGGTTCAGCTCTCCGCTGTATCCAGGTTCTCGATGGTCACCGGTTCGATCTCATCCGCTGGCTCGAAGCCGAAGATCTGCCCATAGAAATACAGCTCGGCGTCGATGGCGCGCTTGATGTGCTCCGCCCGGCGGAAGCCGTGCTGTTCGCCCTCGAAGGGGAGGTAGGCGACGGGGATGCCCTTCTCGCGCAGCGCATCGACCATCTGCTCCGCCTGCGGCGGCGGCACGACGGCGTCCTCCAAGCCTTGGAAGAAGATGATGGGGCAACTTAGCCCTTCGATGTGATGGATGGGCGAGCGGGCCACGTAGCGGGCGCGTGTCTCCGGGTAGGGGCCGATGAGATTATCCAAGTAGCGGGATTCAAACTTGTGTGTGTCGGTGGCCAGCGCTTCGAGGTCGCTGACGCCGTAGTAACTCGCGCCGGCGTGGAAGACGTCGCAGAAGGCCAGCGCGCTGAGCGTCGTATAGCCGCCCGCGCTCCCGCCTCGAATGGCCAAGCGGTCGCCGTCGACACGCCCCTGCTCGACCAGGTAGTGCGCGCCGTTGACGCAATCGTCCACATCGACGATACCCCACTGCTCATTGAGCCGCTCGCGATAGGCGCGTCCGTAGCCCGTGCTGCCGCCATAATTCACGTCCAGCACCGCGATGCCACGACTCGTCCAGTATTGGATGCTCATATCCAACGCGCTGTTCGTCGCTGCGGTCGGGCCACCATGGCTGATGACCAACAGCGGCGGCTTCGCGTCCTCCGAGGCCTCGTAGTCGGGATTTTGCGGCGGATAGAAGAGGGCGTACGCCGTCTTGCCGTCCGTCGTGGGGAACTCAATCGGCTCCGGCGTGGAAAGATAGTCGGGATCGACCTCCAACTCGTGCGCTTTCCTGAGCGTCGTCGTGGCCCCGGTCGCCGGATCGAAGAGGATCAGTGTCGTCGGGCGATCCGCCGCGCCGACCCGGAGGAGCACCTTGCCCCCCTCTGAGGCGTGCGGGCTGCCGATATTGGTGTAGGGCAAGTCGATGGGCGTCAGCTTGCGGCGTTTGAGATCGAGCCGGTAGTCATAGGTCGCCATCCCAAAGACCCCCTGGGGCAGGCCGAACTCCGCTGCCATCTCGGCGAGACACTCCGCGTGGTCCTCCTGCCAGCGGTAGAGATTCCACCACCCGCTGCGATCCGACACAAAGGTGATGGCGCCATCGGGCGCCCAGGAGGGCTGGAAGATGGACTCGCGATCCCCGCCGGCGATGTGGCGCGCGTCCGCGAGGGCGCCGTCCGTCTGGATCGCGCCGACCCACAGCTCCGTGCCGTCCCACGGCATATTGGGGTGATGCCACGTGAGCCACAGCAACTGTTGTCCGTCCGGGCTGATGCGCGGCGTGGCGTAGAAGTCATTGCCGGCCACGAGCACCTGCTGTTCGTCCGCGTCGGCGCTGCTGCCGTCGAATGGAATGGCCGCGATGGTGTTGACGGCCTCGCCGCCGCCGCGATGGTCCTCGCGCACGCAGATGATGCGCTGCCGATGATGATCGACGATGCCGTCGGCGTAGCGTAACTTCGCCTCGCTCTCCGGCGTGATCGGGGTGGGGGCTTTGCCCGGCGTCACGCGATAGAGCCGCTGATCGGCAAAATCGGAGAAGTAGACGATGCCGTTATCCACCAGAAACGATCTGCCGCCGTACTCGTGGACGCGCGTCCGCGCGTTGAAGGGCGACGGATTGACATCCGTCGTCTCGCCATCCGGCGTCCGCTTCACGATGACGCTCCGGCCTTGTTCCTGCGGGCGGCCTTCCATCCAGTAGATGTCCTGGCCGTCGAAGATCCCGGCGCCCAGACGGATGGCCTTGGATACGAGCATATCGGAGGTGATGGGGGAGGCCCACGCACCATAGGGGGCTTGCTTACTCATAGATTACCTTTCTCCTTCTCGGTCTGTGTTTGTATCAGAGGGATGATGCCCTTAGTTTACACTGTAGTCGGCGTTATGTCTATCGAAATTTATCACCTTCAATGGGGTGTAACGCTTGATCGTCGGAAAAAGCAGCTTACGCCGCCTGCGCCTGCGGATGAATCGCAGGCTAAGGTAGTTCCAGAAATTAAAACCTTCCAAACCTGATGCTTTTCTCTCGGCCCCCCCCGTTTTTGGGAGACTTATTTTCTTGGAACGGCCTAAGAGCTGAAGTCGGCTAAAGACCGACTGTAAATAACCCGTGTAGAAATGGGGGCAACTTCAGTTGACTTGCGCTTAGTAGCCGGGGATTTCAATCCTCGGCGAGGTGCGCGGCGGGACGCTTTCCGACAATCAGCCGTCGCTCCCCCTTAAATGGAGAAAATAGCATATCCGAAAGAAATGATGTACACTAGAAGCATCACCTGAGGTCCTGAGGGAAAAACAGACCTACTTTTATCAGGAGGGAGCGATGAAGCAAAAGATGACTGAGGATTTGCGCTCCATCGTCGCAAGCACCACCCAATTTGCCTGCGATTTGTATGCGGAGTTAGCGACTATGGAGGTGGAGGGCAATCTCTTCTTCTCGCCGTATAGCATCGCCGCCGCTTTGGCGATGACCTACGGCGGCGCGCGGGGCAGCACGGCGGCGGAGATGGCCGATGTGTTGCATTTTGATCCGGGCGAGCAGTCCATCCACGCGGACTTTGCGGCATTAGATGCCCAGCTTGATCAGATGCAGGAGGAAAGCGCGGTGCAGTTGTATATTGCGAACTCCCTCTGGCCGCAGCGAGATTATCCCTTTCTCTCGTCGTACTTGAACTTGTTGAAGCGCTACTACCACGTCAGCGTGACGCCGGTGGATTACGTGGCGGCCACCGAGGAAGCACGTCAGCACATCAACCAGTGGGTGGCGGAGGAAACCCAGGAAAAGATTCAGCAGCTTATTCGGGAGGGGGATATTGACGCGCTCACGGCCCTTGTGTTGGTCAACGCGATCTATTTCAAGGGGAAGTGGGCCAGCCAATTCGATCCCGCGCGCACGTCGGAGGCCGATTTCACATGTTTGGATGGCCGGAAGCACCCCGTCCAGATGATGCATCAGATCGGGGAGTTTGGCTACGCGGTCTTGGATGATCTCCAGATGCTGTTGATGCCTTACGTTGGTGAGCGGATGTCAATGGTCTTTTTTCTGCCGCGCACGCCGCAGGCGCTTAAAATGTGGGAGGCGCAGCTCTCGCCAGAGAATCTCACGACGTGGCTCGCGCGCCTAGCTCCGACGGAGGTCGAGGTCCAGATGCCTCGATTTGAGGTTACCTGGGGGACGTTCGAGCTCAACCAGGTATTGATCAACTTAGGTATGCCGAGAGCTTTTAGCGGCCGCGCCGACTTCTCTGGCATGGATGGCACAACGTCGCTATCCATCGGGGCGGTGCTCCACAAAGCCTTCGTCGAGGTCAACGAGGAGGGCACAGAAGCGACGGCTGCCACAGCGGTTGTAATGGGCAAAGGCTTGATCGGGCGACCCACCTTCCGGGCCGATCACCCGTTTGTATTCCTCATCCGCGATAACACGACAGGCGGCATTCTCTTTCTGGGGCGAGTCGCCGAACTTGGAACGTGAACTGGCTTCGTTTCGATGACGTGATGCAAAAAGAAAACCGCCGACCTTTTCAAGTCGGCGGTTCTAATTTCTGGAACTACTTTACTCAGCCGTTTCCTCTTCCTCTTCTTCTTCCTCGTCACCTTCGTCAGCGGGCTCTTCGCTCTCGTCCTCCGCTTCATCCGAGGATTCTTCTTCCGATTCCTCTTCTTCGGCGGCGACTTCTTCTTCTGGCTTTGAAGCTTCTTCAGCCGCTTCTGTTTCTTCCTCTTCAGGTTCAGGCTCTAGTGTTTCTTCAGTCGCTTTCGCCTCTTTGGAGGTTTCCTCTTCAGCCGCTTCTGTTTCTTCCTCGGCTTCTTCCGGTTCTTTTTCCTCTTCAGGCTCAGGTTCCGGTGCTTCTGGTTCTTCGGCGGCAACTTCCTCAACCTCTTCTGCTGCCTCTGCTTCTTCAACGGCCTCGGCTGCCTCTTCCTCAGTCTCTTCAACGGCTTCCGCTTCGGGGGCTTCTTCCTCTTCGACTTCTGGCTCCTCCGCCTCCTCCTCTAGATCGAGTTCGGCGGCGGCTTGCTCAGCGGCCCATTCTTCCCACTCCTGGCGGCGAACCTGTCGGACGCTCAATCCAATGCGGCGGCGATCCGATTCCACGCGTATGACCTTCACCAAAATAGTCTGGCCGGAT
>JAAAOZ010000413.1 GCA_009908585.1 Chloroflexota bacterium | reverse complement strand
CGACGGCGACACGGCCCAGGTCGGGCCGGGTGTGGCCGTCCGGTTGGATATGCCCATCGTCACCTACGCCGTCAAAATTCGCGAGATCGACGTCGAAAAGCGCAAGGCGGTCGTCGAACGCCGCACCGAGCGCTGGACCGAGGTGATCGAGTTGCCACTGCCGGCCCTCATCACCTGCGAGAAAGAGATCGCCGAGGTGCCGTTCGCGCCGCTGCCCGACCTCATCCGCTCTCTGAGGTATGACGCGGAGATGTGGACGCTGGAAGAGGGGCCGGTAGAGTTCGAGCGCAACGAAGTTGGCGTGCGCGGCTCGCCCACCATCGTCTATCGGATGGGCACGCCGCCCCTGCCCGAAGCCGGCGAGAAGATCAACTGCCGCGAGGTCGGCACCGAGACCGCCGTCGCGACGACGCTGGAGAAGGCCAAAGAGGCGGGCATTCTGGAGCAAATCTTAGGAGGCGCCCAATGACAAAGCGACGATTTTGGGTCTTCATTGAGCAGGAAGGCGGGAAAGTCCACCCCGTCTCCTGGGAATTGATCGGCGTGGCGCGCGATTTGGCCTCGCAGGTCACAGACGAGACCGAGGACACGGAGGACGAGGTCGTGGTCGAGGGCGTGCTGCTTGGCCAAGACATCGAGCACATCGCCAAGGAAGCGCTCAACTACGGCGCCGACACGGTCTACGTCCTAGATTCACCGATGCTGAAACACTATCGCAATTGCCCCTACTACAAAAACATCGCCTCCGTAGCGCGGAAATATGAGCCGGAGGTTTTCTTGATGGGCGCGACGACGTTGGGTCGCGACCTCGCTGGCGCGGTTGCCACCTCCCTGGGCACCGGCCTCACCGCCGACTGCACCAAGCTGGAGATGGGCGAGGTCAAGGGCGCCAAGAAGAAGCTGCTGCTGGCGACCCGCCCGGCGTTCGGCGGCAACATCATGGCGACGATTATCTGCCGCAAACATCAACCGCAGATGTCCAGCGTGCGCCCGCGCGTCTTCCCGATGCCGGAGTACGAAGCGGATCGCGAAGGCGAGATCGTGTACGAGGAAATCTGCATCGACGACGAGGACGTCCAGGCGTGCATCTTGGATTTCATCCACGCCAAGGGCGAAAGCGTGGACATCGAGTACGCCGATGTGATCGTCGCGGGCGGACGCGGCATGGGCACGCCGGAGGGCTTCGAGTTAGTCGAGAAGCTGGCCGCTGAGTTGAACGGCGTCGTCGGCGCCTCCCGCCCCTGCGTCGACGCGGGCTGGATCAGCTACGCCCATCAGGTCGGCCAGTCGGGCCGGACCGTCCGCCCCAAGCTCTACATCGCCGCCGGGATCTCCGGCGCGTTGCAGCACAAGGTGGGGATGCAGAACTCCGATTTCATCGTGGCCATCAACAACGATCCCAACGCCCCTATCTTCGAGATTGCGGATGTGGGCATCGTGGGAGATCTCTATGAAGTTATCCCGGAGATGATCGAGCAAGTCCGGGCGCAGAAGCAGCAGGAGAAGGAGGACTTAGCATGAACAACGCAGAAAAGATTCGCTTCGACGCTATCGTAGTCGGCGCCGGGCTGGCCGGTTCCGCAGCGGCGATGGTGCTGGCCCGCGAGGGCCTGAACGTCGCGCTGGTGGAGCGCGGGCAGAAGCCGGGCGGCAAGAACTACTTCGGCGGCGCGATCTATACGCACGCGATTGCGGAGGTGCTCCCCGACTTTATGGAGCGCCGTCCTCCCTTCGAGCGTCCGGTGACCGAAGCCGGGTTCTGGTTCTTGGCCGAGGACGGACTGACCCGCGCCACGGTGCAGGGCGGCAAATTGGATGTGGAGCCGGCCGATGCTTACATCACCCTGCGGGCCGACTTCGACCCCTGGTGGGCGGAGCAGGCCCAAGATGTCGGCGCGTTCCTCATCCCCAAGACCACCGTGGTCGATTTTATCCGCGATCCGGCCGGCCAGGTCATCGGCGTGCAGACCGATCGCCCCCAGGGCGACATCTACGCGCCCGTCGTGATCATCTGCGAGGGCGTCAACAACCTCCTCACCCAGAAGCTAGGGCTGATCGATCACGACCTCGAGCCGTCGCACGTCGCCTTGGCCTTCAAGCAGGTCATCTCCCTGCCGGCCGAGACAATCAACGCGCGCTTCGGGCTGCCCGATAACGATCACGGCCTCGCCGTCTCCGTGCTGGGCGATGTCTCGCTGGGCCTGCCCGGCATGGGCTTCGTCTACACCAACAAGAAGAGCGTGTCGGTTGGTCTGGGCATGATGTTGGACAAACTGGCCGAGTATCGCCTGCGCCCGTATGACATCTTGCAGCGCTACTTGGAGCATCCGGCCATCGCGCCCCTGGTCAAAGATGGGCAATTGCTGGAGTACGGCGGCCATCTGATCCCGGAGGGCGGCTATCGCGATATGCCACAGCTCTACACGGGCGGCGCGATGGTCGCCGGAGACGCGGCCTCGATGGTCAACGCGCTCCACTGGGAGGGTACGAATATGGCCATCATCGCCGGGAAGCTGGCCGCCGAGACGGCCATCGATGCGCACGAGCGCGGCGATTTCTCCGCCCAGACGCTCTCGGCCTACGAGTCGCGCCTGCGCGAGGGCTTCATCCTCAAGGATCTGAAGCAATATCGCAACTTCGCCAAGTTCTTGGAAACCCACCCCGAATTTATGGACGTCTATCCCGACTTCCTCAACGACGCCCTCGGCCAATTCTTCAGCGCCTACGGCAAGCCCAAGCGCGAACTCTTCCAGAACATCTTTGGCGCGCTGACGCATCGCCGCCCGCTCTTCAGAGCAGTCGGCGATATGATTTCGATGACCCGCTCGGTAATGGGATTGTGAGGTGATACTATGGGAATGAAATACGGCGACGCATTTGAAGCAAAAGAGCTACCCCAAGATCTAAAAGAGAGCCTGCCAGATGTCTACGTCGATGATCTGTTGATGACGCTCAAGTACTTCATCGACGAGGAAAAAGCACACCTCTGGATCAAGGATCACGACGTGTGCGAGCGCTGCGAGGACAAACCTTGTCTCACGTTCTGTCCCGTCGGCGTCTACAAATTGGGCCACGATGGCCGCATCCAAGTAGCCCATCAAAGCTGCGTGGAATGCGGCAGTTGTCGCGTCGGTTGCCCCTACCGGAACATCGGATGGGAATTGCCGCGCGGCGGATTTGGCGTAGCTTATAAGTTCGGATAAAGCTCGGACGCAGTTTGCAGTCCATACAGTCAATGATGTATACAGGCGCGGAGGACAAACAACGTCCTCCGCGCCTTCACAATTCTACATTCGCAACAGAAAGTCATACCACACACTTGTGACACACCAATGATGAATGAAAATCGCAATGTGGCGTAGGGCCGTTCCAAGAAAATAAGTCTCCCAAAAACAAGGGGGTTCCGAGGGAAAAGCATCAGGCTTGGGAGGTTTTAATTTCTGGAACTACGTAGGTCGGAATGGTATTCCGACTCGGCGGATTGGCAATCCGCCCTACGTTTATCTTTGCAAGGAGACAACGATGACCGACCAATCGAATCACCCCACCGCCACGCTGGACAGCCGCTGGGCGCTCATCCTAGGCGCCTCCAGCGGCTTTGGGGCGGCGACGGCGCGCGCGCTGGCCCGCGCCGGGATGCACATCGTCGGCGTCCATTTAGATCCCCGCAGCACGCTGGACCGGGCACAGGCCGTCATCGCCGACATCGAGGCCGAAGGACGGCGCGCCGAGTTCTTCAACACCAACGCGGCGGAGGCCCGCCGGCGCGCCCGCGTCATCCGCAAGATCAAGGACGAGCTGGGCGACGCGCCGCTGCACCTGATGGTTCACACCTTGGCCTTCGGCAGCCTCCGCCCCTTCATCATCAACGACACCGACGATCCCGGCGCGGCCACCACCGAATCCCAGATGGAGATGACCCTGCGGGTGATGGCCCACAGCCTCGTCTACTGGACGCAAGACCTCGTCCGGGCCGAGTTGCTGGCGCGCGGCAGCCGCATCTACGCGCTGTCGAGCATCGGATCGCAGCGCGCCTCGACAAGCTACGGCGCGGTCTCGGCAGCGAAGGCGGCCTTGGAGAGCCACGCCCGCCAACTGGCGCTGGAGTTGGGGCCGCGTGGCATCGCCGTCAACTGCCTGCTGCCCGGCGTGACGGACACCCCCGCCCTGCGCGCCATCCCCGGCCACGAGAAAATCGTCGCGACCGTCCGCGAGCACCATCCGGCCGGCCGCCTCACCACGCCGGAAGATGTAGCGCAGGCCCTCGTCACCCTGGCCGATCCGCGCCTGACGTGGATCTCCGGCGCGGTCATTCCGGTGGACGGCGGCGAATCCATCGTCGGAATCGGATAGCAAGCGCACCTTGGATGCCCGCGCAACAGAACAACCATCGATTATTTTTTCGATGGTTGACATTATCTTTGGGCATGATAGAATATCATAGTCTTTATGGCACCTATGAAATATGTAGGTGTTTATAAACTTGCAATCTTACATGGAAGAGGAGTTGGATGTGGAAGAAAAAAAGGCTAACCCTGAGGCCAATTCAATGGAGAATTGGGAGGAGGCATTAGAAGAAACCCTAGCGGACAGCGAAGCTAAACGCGGGGAAGTACGAGAGGGAACCGTACTGGCCGTCAAGAAAGATGGGCTAGTGGTAGATATCAGCGCCAAGCGCGACGGTTTCGTCCCGGAAGATGATTTGGAGGAGCTTGAGGAGCAAGAGTTTTCGGAAGGCGACACCGTCCACGTGATGGTCACCCGACCGAGCGATGCCAATGGCAACGTTGAACTTTCGATCGCTCAAGCCCTAGAGCACCAGGATTGGATCGAGGCTGAGAAGCTGCTGGAGAGCCAAGAGGTCTACGAAGCGACCATCACCGGCTCCAATCGCGGCGGCTTGACCATCGATTTTGGGCGCATCCGGGGCTTCATCCCGATGTCCCAATTGATCGGCTTCTCCAACATCCGCCAAGCAGCCGAGCGCTATCGTCGGCTACGCGGGATGATTGGCGAGGAACTGCTGCTCAAGGTGATCGAAGTCAACCGTCACCGCCGACGCTTGATCCTCTCGCAACGCGCTGCCGCCAAGGAATGGCGCGCCGCCCGCCGCGAAAATCTGATGGACGATCTGGAAGCTGGTCAGGTCCGCAAGGGCCGCATCAGCCAAATCACCGATTTCGGCTTGTTCGTCAACTTAGGCGGATTGGACGGGCTGGTGCACATCTCCGAGCTTTCTTGGGGACGCATCGAGAATCCCGG
>JAAAOZ010000421.1 GCA_009908585.1 Chloroflexota bacterium | reverse complement strand
GATCTATTCTCCAGTCCAACCTTACTCGCGCGAGCGGCGGGACGAGGGCAACAGCGCCCGCACCAACATCACGACGCCCAACGCGATCAACAGCACCGGCCAGTACGCGCCCAAGAAGGCGAACGGCCCAAAGATCGACGCGAAGATAACAAAGAGCACGCCGCTGACCACGAGCGTCTCCAGCCCCTCACGGATGCTCTTTGCCTTGCCGCTGAGCACGCCGGCCAGGATATGCCCGACCCCGGCGAATCCGGGAATCAGCGTCCAAACATAGGCCCAGCTATCCCAGCGACTGGTGACATTCTGCCAATAGAGGATGCCACCGATGCCGGCCACGACGCACGCCGGCACCGCCATCTCCGGCTCCCCGGTCAGCAACCCGATCAGAAACAACCCGCCTCCCACGGCCACGATGAAGAAGGGCCAGGTGAAAGTTAAGCCAATCATCGCTCGCACGCCGGGAAAGAGCCTAAAGATCAAAAAGAGTGTACCCAACACAATCAAGAGCAATCCGCCGACCAAACTCGTTCGTCTATCACGGTTCATCGATTATCTCCTTTCCATAAAAATACTGGCTGATAAAGTAGCCCTCTCTCTGTTATACGATATGTTGACGGAACTTGTTGCATCCGGTGGGCAAACGAGGTATTTATAAGAGACACAAGGGCATTGACGGCGTGTAACACACATCGATCCTGACTTCGTTGACCTCTACCTCGAACGAGGTCAAGCACGTTCTGAGGCAACGCCGATCGGGTTCCAAATCCCATGGTAACAGAATTTTAAGATTTGACAGCAGGATAGCGGGCATGAGGTTGCTTCCCATATCAAACATGCTATAGTGGGCAAACGAAGCAGTTCTGAGGCATCTACGACCCACGAGGTTGCATACTAAGTAGTTTATCACCCACATCAACCCCAAATTCATTTGCTTTGAACTGGGCGAAGGACGCTCTGGCACAACAAGAGCAATTTTCCCAGTCGATCTGCTTCGAATTCCATAGTTCTAGCAACTTCATAACGTTGACCAACAGAACATAAAGGAGCTGTCACTTAATGAGACAACGACATACATATCAAACCGTACTGCTGAGCTTATGGCTCATCAGCTTGAGCATAATCGGGCTGCTGCCGGGCGATGTCCAAGCACAGGAAAAGACCGTGCAGGCGGTGCTCTTCTATTCGCCCTCATGCCAGCACTGCCACGAGGTGATGACCGAGGTGATTCCCCCGCTCGAAGCGGAATATGGCGAGCAGTTAGAGGTCCTGGAACTGGATACCTCGCAACCGCGTGGACAGGCGCTCTTCCAGGCCGTCGTGGAGGAGTATCAATTGGATATGGTCGGGGTGCCCACCCTTATCGTGGGCGAACACGCGATGGTCGGCTCCATCGAGATCCCGGAACAATTCCCCGGCCTGATTGAGGACTATCTGAGTCAGGGCGGCGTCGGATGGCCGGACCTGCCCGGCATGCAAGCCATCGTGGAGAACTATAATCCGGAATCCGGCACAACCTTGACGTTGCAGGAGAGATTCACCCGCGATCTGGCTGGCAACACGCTCTCGGTCGTGGTTTTAATCGGATTGGTGGCCGCCTTCGTGGCCGCCATTCGCCCCCGGGCCTGGCACACCTCGCTGGCGGAGCGTTACACGCCATGGGGCATCATCCTCGTGCTGATCGTGGGGATGATCGCCGCGAGTTACCTCGCCTACGTGGAGGTCACGCAGACGGAAGCAGTCTGTGGCCCTGTCGGCGATTGCAACACCGTCCAGCAGAGTCGCTTCGCGCTGCTCTTCGGCTTCCTGCCGATGGCCGTCTTCGGCCTGATCGGCTACGTGATGATTTTAATCGCCTTCATCTACGCGACGTGGTTCGAGCAAGGTCCCTATCACGACTACGCGCCGGCCATCGTCTTCGCGCTCTCAATGTTCGGCCTCGGCTTTTCGATCTATCTGACCTACTTAGAGCCGTTTGTCATCGGCGCGACGTGCGCGTGGTGCCTGACCTCGGCCATCGCGATGGCGCTGCTGGCGCTCCTCACCGCCGGCCCCGGCTGGCCGGCCTTGGAAGATGCACTGGTCGATCTAGGGCTTGTCAAGCGGAAATACTGGCGCAAGCGCCGACGCCGGAGCAAACGACGACGGCAATAGTATCTCAGCCATCCAGTATTGAAATGAATTGAAAAAGGCCGGCACCCTTATGAGGATGCCGGCCTTTGATTTCTGCTACACGCGATCAGCGCGCTGTGACCCCGGAGAAATTCCGTGTGACCAGCGGCAGGTAGATAACGTAGAGGGTCATCGTCTCGTGCTCGACGATATTGGACTGATCGAAGCACGAACTAAACGTTCCGGGATCTGTGCACAACCCGGCGACATTGCGGATAGGAACAACCATCCCGCCCGTTCCGTCCATCAGAGGCAGGACCTCAGCAGCGAACGAGACCGACATCGGCCCCGTGGTCGTCACCAACTGCGTGCTGGTAATAGCGCGCGTGGCAGCATCCCATCCGAAGCTGGGTTGCGCACCGACAAAGCCTACCCATTCCAACTCAGGCGCCAGGTCATCCCGGAAGTAGAAGGGCAATCCCTGAATCGTCGATTCGCTGGGCGTGATGTAGACCGTGTAAGTGATCGTATCACCAAACATGACCTCGCTTCCAGAGGGCGGATTGGCTTCCTTATGTAGGCTCGCAGCATCATGCGGAGCGACCGGCGCCGCTACCACAGGTAGGGCAAGTGCCAGCAACAACACAGACAACACAAACGTCGAACTCAATGCTAATAACTTCTCGCTAAGTCTCATTTCTCTTCCTCCTTCTTCAGTTAAAAAACGAGTGAACTTGAGGCTAGACACACGGATCTTAAAATAACGATCCTAAATCACTTCCTTCACACATCCCCCCTCTTGAGAAAGTGATATATCTGCACTGCACCTAAAACGCCTCTCAAATCCTACCTAGCCTATTATACGGCAAATAGGTGTGAAGTCAACTCCTCGCGAATTCGGGCAAACGAAGCAGTTCCAAGGCGGCTGAGACGCACGAGGTTGTGTCCTAAGGTAGTTCCAGAAATTAAAACCTCCCAAACCTGATGTTTTCCCCTCTGAAAACTCCCCGTTTTTGGGAGACTTATTTTCTTGGAACGGCCTAAGCGGTTTGACACGCGCATCAACCCCAACTTCGTTGCCTTGAACTTGGCTAAGGACACTCTGGAGCAACGAGAGCGATTTTCCCTGTCGTTCTGCTTCGAATTCCCAATTCATCACGAATAGCAAAGGCGCAACGCACTGATCGTTACAGAAATGCGTTGCGCCTTGATGTTTCTACGCGCGCGATATTTTATGGGAATGCACGCCGCAGATTACACGTAGCGCTCGCGAATCTCCGCACTCACGTAGTCCAAGATCGCGACGGTGATTGCGATGAACCAGACAGCAATGCCAGCCGAGCGGAATTGGAAGAGGCGAATGTATTGGATGAGGATGAAGCCGATACCACCGCCGCCTACCAAACCGATGACGGTGGACATGCGCACGTTGATGTCCCAGCGGTAGATGGAGAAGGAGACGAAGGGCGGGATCATCTGCGGGATCACGGCGTACATAATCGTCTGGAGGCGCGTGGCGCCGGTCGCATGAATCGCCTCGATGGGGCCGGGATCGATGTTCTCGATGGATTCGGAGTAGAGTTTGCCCAGCGCCGCGATGGTGTGCACCGTCAGGGCAATGATGCCAGCGAACGGCCCTAAGCCAATCCACTGCGTGGCGATGATGGCCCAGATCAGCGGCTCGATGGAGCGCACGATGTTGAGGATCGTGCGCACGACGTAATAGATGCCTAACGTGAACCAGGACCCCGACATCAGGTTTTTGGCCGCCAAGAAGCTGACCGGCAGCGCAAAGACAATGCCAAACAGCGTCGCCATCATGCCTAAGAAGATCGTCTCGATCATCCGCTCAATCGTCTGGAGTAACGGATCACTGGCCTTCGGCCCGCCCACGGGGAAAGTCTGCCGCGCCTGGATCTCATAGATCTGCGGACCTGTCGCGCTTGTAGGAACCGCCCGATAGGGCAAAACCACCTGAATTTCAAAGTTACCTTGACCATCCGTCCTCGTGATCACAGGATCGCCATCTTCAAGGAGACGGTACTC
Organism: Chloroflexota bacterium; assembly: GCA_009908585.1. GTDB lineage: Bacteria > Chloroflexota > Anaerolineae > B4-G1 > SLSP01 > JAAAOZ01. The sequence goes on along the minus strand of JAAAOZ010000421.1, from coordinate 1,129 downwards.
ATCGCCGATGGGATTTTCCCACCAGATCTCCACCGGCTCATTTGGTTCGAAGCCCTCTGCCATGATCGTGACCTCGGTGCCGGGGATTTTCTCGTAATCCTCGCTTTGCCGCGTCAACTGACCACAGGTTGGATCAACCCTGACATAGGGTTCTCCAGCTACCTTCTCCGGAGACCCCGGTGGATCTTCCTCCTCAGAGCAAGGGATCATAATGGGCGCCCCGGCCTTGACGACCCTTTCATCACGAGTGACGGCAGCGTCCCAGGGCCATAGCACCTTCGTGAGGATGGGCAGCGTATCCGGCAATTCGGTCGCCGCCTTGTACAAATCGATCTCGCCGATCTGCCAGCCTAAGGCGAAGAACAGGGCCAGAATCAGGAAGAAGATCGCTAAGCCACCGCGCGCCTCTTCTTCCGCTTGGGCCAAGCGATAGGCATCCCAAGCATTCCATAGCCAGAGGATGACAGTGCCACCGATCATGATTCCGATGAAAAACGGTAATCGATCCAAAGCCTTACCGAGTTTGTCCATCGGCCCGCCAGTCACCCGGCTGGCCAGAAGCGCGACGCGCCAGATAAGCAACCCAACAATGCTGATGACCGATCCCAACAAAACCAGGCCCCGATTTATCTGGCGGGCCAGCATCTGCCCCAGGCCAGGAATGATCAGGGATGCGATGCCAGCGACCGATGCGGAGACCAGGCTATCGCGTTTCTTTGGTTGATGATTTTTATTCGCCATCTTAACCTCCCAGCGACCCTTCAAGGCCACCGCCGACCCGCACCGCCTCTTGGCCGTAAATATCTTTGAATTGCGCATCGGTCATAGCGCGGATATCGTCACGGGTGCCGCGATAGACAATCTCACCTGCGCGCAACCCAATAACGCGAGAGGAGTATCGCTGCACAAGATCCAAGTAGTGCAAACTACACAGGATCGTCATATTGTCCTCTTTGTTCAGATCCTCCAAATGTTGCAGGATCGAATGCGCGAGGACGGGGTCAAGACTGGCGACTGGCTCGTCGGCCAGGATCAGCTCTGGTTCTTGCATCAGCGCGCGTGCGATGCCCACCCGCTGTTGCTGTCCGCCGCTCAACTCGTCCGCCCGCTTCTGCGCCTGATCCGCGAT
>JAAAOZ010000197.1 GCA_009908585.1 Chloroflexota bacterium | reverse complement strand
TCAACACCCGCCCTTGAATCGACTCCACGATTGAATCCCGGATGAAGAGGCTGGCCGCCAAAATTTCGATCCCGATCAACTCACCTTCCGCGTTCAACTCAACGGTGATATTCGGGGCCAGCTCCACGCTTCCCGCTTCCGGTTCATCTGAGATGGCGATATGCAGTATATCTTCCTCTTCAAAGTAAGCCATCTTTAGTTCATTCATTCGTAGATCTCTAACCTATAAGACCCGAAGGGTTTTTCGGACACCCTTCGGGTCTAGCTTGTCGCCCGCTATTCGGTCTTGACGGAGATCTTCCGGCAGTTCTTCCCTTGATCTGTCTTGGGCAGCACGATGTTCAGCACGCCGTTCTCGAATGTGGCCTCGATCTCGTCGTCGTTGACCTCGCACGGGACCGCGATAGAGCGCCGGAAGGAGCCATAGGAGCGCTCCATGTGGTAGTAATCCTCGCCCTCTTCCTCTTGCTCGCTCTTTTTCTCGCCGCTGATGGTGAGCGTATCGCGCGAAAGGGAAACGTTGACGTCGTCTTTGTCCATCCCCGGCAATTCTGCGGAGACCTTGAGCGCCTCTGGCGTCTCGACGACATCCACGCGCGGGCTGAATAGCCGCATCTCGATGCCGAACGAAGATTCAAAGGGCGCCAGACCAAATCCCCGGAACAGATCATTGAACATCTCATTCATGTCCCGTCGAATCGTGTTCAATGAGGCGCCTGTTTGACTACTCGATTCTTGGCGCTCTTCTCGCTTCTCTCGCTTCCATGGCACCAGTTCTTTGATATCCATAGATAGTCACCTCCTTAACTGCGATGCAAATCGTGAAGATCGGGGCGAGCGCCGGGGAGAAATTCCCCTGACGCTCTCACCCCCTATCTCCCGTTACTTCTGTCACACCTCAAGCCGATTGGACGGCGATCTTCTTCGTGGTTGGCTCGGCCTTGGGCAGATGTAGGTGCAGCACGCCGTCCTTCATCTTCGCTTCGATGTTCTCCTGGTCGATTTCACTGGAGAGCGTGAAGCTGCGCTGATAGTCGCCCACACGATACTCGGCATAGGCCAAGCTGTAGCCCTCCGGTCGCTCCGGCTCGACGTAGCCGTTGATGGTGAGCACGTTCTTCTCCAAGGTGATGTCCACGGAGTTCTCATCGACGCCCGGCATATCGGCGATCAGGGCCACCGCGTCGTTCGTCTCGTAAATATCGACCCGGGGGATGAACGCCGGTTTAGCACGGGTGCGCTCCGCTTCACTTTCCACAACTTCCTGCTTCTGTCCTTCCTGAACCTGAATGTTCTTTTCTTCAGCCATGTCTATGACCTCCCCTGATTTTCTGACTCTGCTGTCGCCTTAACTCGATTTCACGCTGATCTTCTTGGGCTTGTCCTCTTCGGAGCGTGGCAGTGAAATCTGGAGCACGCCCTTCTTGAAGACCGCCTCAACCTGATCCGCTGCGATCTGGAACGGCAGGCGGAAGGAGCGTGTGAACTTCCCGCAGCCCCGTTCGCGCCGATGATAGACCTCGCCTTCCTCCAGCTCAACCGGCTCGCGGCTGCCGCTCACCGTCAGCGTGTCCTCCACCACCGAGATGTCCATCTCCTCTGGGGCGACGCCCGGCAGTTCCGCCGTGACGATAGCGCCATCCTCGTTGGCCCAAACATTCATCGCCGGATAGCCGGTGGTCACGCCGGCCTCCGCCTCAGACGCCATCCCACTGAAGAGTCGATTCATCTCGCGGCGCAGACGCTCCATCTCCAACCAAGAAGAACCTGTTCGTCTAAAAGGATACTGTAACATACTTATCCCTCCTTTGAAGTGAATTTGTGTAAGCTATCTACGTAAACTAAAATGAAATGGGTTGCTGGATGTCTCTCGATCACATCCTTATCTATTTACATCGTAACAAGGATGAATTAGAATCACATAAGCATAACATTAGAGATCCATTAGAATAGGCTTGTCTTGAACCGCGAAGCTACCGAATGCACACACTGCGACAATAATCACAAAATTGACTATTGACAAAATGTAAATAGTCAGGTATAATCATAGTCGAGGAGGACGACATGCCAAGAGGTCATCGCAGAAAGGGAAAAGGACATGGACGCGGGCGGCGTCGCTGGGGCCGGCGGATGCGCATCATCGAGCCGATGATGCTCCTACTGCTGGCCGAGCAGCCGGCCCACGGCTACAAGTTAGCCGAGCGGATAGCGGATGTCTTCGGCGTGACGGGCTTGCCGCCGCAGACGGTCTATCGCGCGTTACAGGCGATGGAGGAGCAAGGTTGGGTCACCGCCGATTGGGACGTCGAGAGCGGCCAAGGCCCACCTCGCAAGGTCCATCAATTGACGGCGGAGGGCGTGGCCGCGTTAGATATGTGGTCTGACGAGGTGCAAGAGTTGCAAGCGATGCTCCAGAAATTCATCTCGCGCCATCGAGAACTGCGAGGGAATGATTGAGTTTGGAGTTTGGAGTTTGGAGGCTGGAAATTTGAAGTTGGAGATTAGAGATTGGCAGGCAAAGGGAGGTGAGAGGCATGTTTGGAATTGGACGCGGACGTTTGAGAGGTCGCCGCTTACCTCGCCCGCGACGCGGGGGATGGATGCGAGTCGGGCCACTGCCGCGCCGGCGATGGCGTCGGCCATTGATCCGCCCGCTGCGCCCCTTGCGGCGAGCCGTTTTGCCACGACGAGGGCGCCGGTGGTTTCGGAGGTAAGATTCCAGGAGATCAAAATAAAATTGACGATACGCAGCTATAAGCATCACACAACACACAGAAAAAGGAGGTGAGAAGGATGTTTGGATTTGGACGTGGACATCGCGGTGGATATTGGGGCGGTGGATATGGCCGAGGATTCGGACGCGGATTCGGCCGTGGATACGGTCGCGGGTTTGGCCCAGGGTACGGTCCGGGGCGCGGCGCATGCTTCGCCACCTATCAGGAGACCGGCGAGTGGCCGGCGTGGTCGCGTTGGGCCGGCGGCCCCGGTTATTGGCGCTCTCAAGCGATGCAGGATTGGGCGCCCCAGCCGGGAACGGGCACATCAGGATCAGGAATGGAGGATCTAACCGCCCTCCGGGAAGAGGTCGCCGCCATGCGTCGCGAAATCGACGAGGCGCTTCAACGTTTATCAGAAGCGGACATATAATCACATAGAACTTTCACATCACCCAGGAGGTGTTTCCTATGAAAATAGTCATCAGTGCATCCGGCGCGACGCTCTCATCGCCGGTCGATCCCAGATTTGGTCGTTGTCCCTACTACCTCTTCGTCGATACAGATACCGACCCCGTCAAAGTGCAGGCGCAGCAGAACACGAGCGCGGCCAGCGGCAGCGGCGCCGGCATCCAAGCCGCCCAATACGTTGTGCAAGCGGGCGCGCAGGCCGTCATCACCGGCAACGTCGGCCCCAACGCCTACCAGGTCTTGCAGGCCGCCAACATCCCCCTCTACCAAGTGCAGGGGATGACGGCGCAGGCCGCCGTCAACGCCTTCAAAAGCGGGGAACTCGGCAACATGCAAGGCGCGAGCAAAGCCGCGCACTCAGGCATGGGCGGCGGAGGTGGACAGAGGGCAGCCACCCCACCACCACCGCCACCCCCACCGAACGCCGGACAACCTGACGAATTGCAGATGTTGAAGCAAGAGGTCGCTGAACTGCGCCAAGCAGTCGCGACGTTGCTTCAGAAAGTCGATTCATTGACAGAGAAGTAGTCCTACATTCGAGACGAAACGCGAGGAGGGCGCCAATGTCTGAAACAGAGATAGAAAAACGTAGCAATACATCGGGGGCCACAGAAATTGTCGATGCAGATGATGCAGAACCGGTGCATAAGACAGAAACCATCGAGGTCATCGACGTCACCCCACCAGCGAAACGCCCCTCCCGCTTTGCCAACATCGTCACCCAGGGCCTCACCCTGCTCTCCCAAGCGATGCGACTCGCCATCGACATTCTAGAGACAAAGAGGACACAGCAAATCCAATCAACAGAGAGCCAGCGCACGCCCGTCCAACCGGTCACATCAACGCGCGACCAGCCCGTCAAACCCGACGTCACCCCCTCCTCCCGCGCACCGCGCGGCGGCAGTGGGCGCCGGCGACGACGAAGCGGACGAGGCCGTCGGCGCCATTGAGTGGCTCTTTGATCATCACAACCAAGGAGGTGAACAAAATGAGAAATCGACCAGGTGGTGGAGGCGGACGTGGCCAAGGTGGCCGCGGCCAAGCACAAGGAAATCGACCCGGTTCCGGGCCGGGGGGCATGTGCGTTTGTCCCTCCTGTGGACATCGCCAACCCCATCAACGGGGCGTCCCCTGCTATTCCGTCCAGTGCCCTGAATGCGGCACGACTATGGCAAAAGAGTAGGGGTGAGTTTCACTTGTAGTGAAAACGTGGCGCTCTCCTGACGCTGGCATCAAGGCCAGGAGAGCGCCAGACTATTCGACTATTTGACTAAAGACTACCTGACTAAAGACTATTTGACTATCTGACAACCTTTAGAGGAGACAGTATGCGAATCGCCGTTTCATCAGAACAAAACCAAGGATTAGAAAGCGTCGCCGCGCACCATTTTGGGCGCTGCCCGTATTACGTTATCGTCGATGTGGATGATCATCACATCACCGCCGTGGAGAGCATCGCCAACCCCTACTACCAGGCGCACCGACCGGGGCAAGTCCCCGCCTTTATCCGCGAACAGGGCGTGGATATGATGGTCGCCGGCGGGATGGGCCGCCGCGCCATCACGCTCTTCCAGCAATATGGGATCGAGGCCTACACCGGCGCGGCGGGCACGGTGCGGCGCGCGCTCGAGCAGGCGTTGGGCGGCCAGTTGGACGAGGCTGAACCCTGCGCCGGCCACGGCGGCCATGGCGAGCACAGCGACGCGACAGAGCACGAGCATCACGACGAGGCCTCTGGGGAGATCCATCGCCTGCGCGAGGAGGTCGGCGCACTGCGCCAGCAGATCGCGGAGGCCGCCAGCGCCTTTGACGAGTTGGCTTAGGCGTCGCCGCGATGATCACGCTCACGTGGATCACTAATGATGAGGCGCCACCGCCTCTGCGCGCCGAACACGGCCTCTCGTTTTGGATCGAGACGCCGGATGGGCAGATCCTCTTCGATACCGGCGGCAGCGGCGAGGCGCTGACCCACAACCTCGATAGTCTCGACCTGCGCCCCCAAGACCTCGACGCCGTCGTCCTCAGCCACGGTCACGACGACCACACCGGCGGGTTGGGAGGCATCTTGCCCCAACTCCGCGCCGACACACCCCTCTACGCGCACCCCACCCTCTTCCGCG
>JAAAOZ010000013.1 GCA_009908585.1 Chloroflexota bacterium | reverse complement strand
CGCGCTCCGGCAAATCGGGGCGGAATTTTCGCGGCGGGGGCGCCGGCTTATTCTCGTGGGCGTTCAGCGTGGCGGGGGTATTCCCCGGAAATGGCACCCGCCCCGTCAGCATCCGATAGGCCAAGATGCCCAAAGCGTACCGATCAGCAGCTGCCCCCACCTCATCTCGACGATCTGGGTTGGCCTGCTCCGGCGCCATGTACTCTGGCGAGCCGACCAATTTGCCGTAGGAGGTCAGCGCCGAGCTGTCCTGCATCAACTTGACCAGCCCGAAGTCCAACAACGTCGCCTGAATCGCCTCGTCTGCCCCCTCTAAGATGACGTTGGACGGCTTAATATCTCGGTGCAGCACCCCCCTGCGATGCGCATAATCGATGGCCGAGGCAAGTTGCCTCAAGATGCGAATGGCCAACTCCAGTGGCAAGATTGAAAGCTCCCTAAGCAGATCCCGCAAGGAGTTGCCCGGGAGGTAAGCCATCGCAATGTAGAGTTGCTTATCTATCTCCCCGGCGTCGTAGACGGTGACCACATTTGGATGCCGCAGATTGGCCAGCGCCTTCGCCTCGCGCCGGAAGCGCATCACGAAGTCAGGATCGCTATACCAATAGGGATGCAGAACCTTGAGAGCAAGCTCCCGCTCCAAGTCTGTATCATAGGCCTTGTAGACGGCCGCGAAGCCGCCACAGCCAATTTCCTTTAGAATATGATATTTACCAATCCATTCTGGTGCAAGGGACATAGATCAAAGTAAGGGGCTGGTTGTCTCGCTGAACCGCTAGTCTCTATCCAACATGATTTTCATCAGGCCTATTACCACGCCCATAACGATGCCGATGATAACAGCGGCCCGTAAATCAAAGACAATCGTTGTCTCGCCGCCAATCTCCTGAGCGGCGGCTAACATCACGACGCCGTCATCCATCTTGATGTTCTTCGCGACGGCCACGCCGATGCCACCATCCTCTAAGGTGATATTCTCGCCGTAGGCCAACCCAATACCCCCCTCTTCCACATCGATGAACCGTCCCTCCGCGCGTCCAATCCCGCCCTGCTCCATGTAGATTTTATCAGCCTCGACGTGCTGAGCGCCACCCTGCTCAATTTTAACCTCTTCGGCGATGACTTCTTCTTTCATTTCAACATCCGGCTGCTCAACTTTGTTTTTCTCGTTCATGCTTGCCTCCTTAAGAAAATGAGATAAATAGTGGATATTATCGACCTAATGTGTAGGACGAATTGTCACAACACTTACAGTTTATCACAAAATCTGAAGTTAAGAAAATGGCTCTTCAGGAATTCGCCGGGTGCAATCGCCAAGCGCTATTGTACCTCCCACCCACAACCCGGTAACGACGCGAAAAAGGTCTGTGATCCCCACAAACACACAAATTAGGAAATACTTCCGCATGCCGTGGTGAGCTTGAAAAAAGTAGCAGTTCTAGATAAACTTACTGCAAAGGTCACTATCAACACTCACAGGAGGCATGCTATGTCACGTACTACACTTGACCGCCTGGCGGTCAAAACACTCGATCAACGTTTCCGGCACGAGCTTGAGACGGGATTTGAAATGGCGCCGCGAGTTGCCCAGGGGATCCTCGAGACTGCCAAACACGTTTTCAACCTTGATGCAGTGTCAGGCACTCAGAACAGTCGCCTGCGCCCGGGCCAGATTCGCCAGGTCATCGCTGCTGCTGAGGCGCCTCACGGTCGCTCGTTGCGGGAGACCGAAATGGTGGAAGTGACTTGGACGATTGATGCGGGCGCGGAGGACCTGGCCGTCCTTTCCGCGCATGGTCAGCAGGCCTTACGCCAGGTGCGGATTCTGCGTCTGATCGACGAGGCCTTGGATCAAGGCGGGGAACCGACGCAGGAGGACCTGGGAAAAGCCTTGGGCGTGACAGCGCGCACGATCCGCTCTGATGTGGCGGCGTTGCGGGCGGAAGGTTATCAGGTAGCCACACGCGGCAAGTTGCGCGGTGTAGGACGAGGGCAGACTCACAAGGTAATCATCGTAGAGTACTACCTCAAGCGCTGCACCTACACCGAGATCCAGCGCCGGACTCGCCACTCCGTCACAGCTATCAAGCGCTACATTCAGACCTTTGGCCGGGTCGTGATGCTGAAGCGCAAAGGGTTGAGCGGCAGTGAGATCGCTTTCGCGGTGGGCATCTCCGAGCGGCTGGCCGAGGAGTACCGGGCGCTTTACGACCGTTACAACCTCCCGGAATACCAGGATCGGCTGGCGGACATCGTGCAGCGGGTCTCTGGAGCGGAAGCGCGATCTGACAAGGCCCCCAAAAAGGGGGCAAAATGAGCACGAGCCCTTACCATGCGACAATGCAGCATACCTTTCGCCAAGCCATTGTCTATCTGCTGGAGAACGAGTACAAGTTAGTGGGCAGCCACAAGGTTATCCAGATGATAGCTGACGACATCGCTGAATTGCAGGCCGCGTACTACCGGGACGCCGCCCAGGTACCGCCAGGCCATATCGTCTGGCGCGGCACGCTCGACGAGGGGCACAAACCGGCGGTCGGACGTAAAGCTGAGGAGGAGCCCACCGTGACGGCGGTGCTGCCCTTGATCACCGACGGCGACATCGCTGAAAAAGTCCAAGGATGTCCGCCAGACAAGCATGCCGGAACGTGGTCTCGGGAGCGGAGCATCCGGCGGATGGTACGCTTGGTGAACGCCGGACTCAACAACCCGGACGGGCGGCAACTCCTATCCCTGGCCGAACTGGCCTTGCTGCTCAACCGCTCCGTTAGCACCGTGAGTGGCTACGTCAAAGAACACTTTGAGCAGACTGATGAACTCCTGCCCATCAAAGGCTACGTGCTCGACCAGGGCAGCCGTCCCACCCATAAGGGACAGATACTGCGCCTGTATGAGCAGGGAATGGCACCCCCCGATATCGCTCGTGCTACCGAGCACAGCTTGAAGGCCGTAGACCGCTACATCAAGGATTATGAACGTGTTAAAGTCCTGTTAGGCAAGGGGCTGACGGTGCCAGAGATCAGTCATGCCATTGGCAAAGGTGAACGAACGGTATTAGAATATCGGAACATCGTTTGGGAATTTCACCCGGACATGGCTTCTGGTGCTGAAGGCTGATGGATATGTGGACAACTCTCCGCAAGCTCCGAGTTGCCCACATATCCACAGCCTCTACGGCGACTACGATGACTTATCACCGGCAACCGGAAAGATTTCCTAAATGTAAGTTATGTAAATCTTCGCCGATTTTAGGGCTGGTTAAGGGATTGCCCGGCAAAATCCAAAAGACCCATCTTCATTAACGCACTGAGGTAAAAGTGACACACCGACTTTGCCACAGCTCATAGCCCTCGTCCCCGAGGGCGTCTAAGGCACAAAAACCGTGTCGGATGTCCCCGAGAGGGTGGCTTTGAGCGAGCAGGTGCGACTTTTGCCCTAGTGCGTTTTAACGCACTTTGGATATCAGCCGAGGGTTTCAACCATCGGCGCAGCGCAGTGGCGAATACTCTGTGACAGCAACTAATACCCAAATGCAAAGGGGCCGGAAAGCTAATTCCGGTCCCTTTACGTCTTTGGGGCATCGTTGGGGGTATGCCGTTGAGGTCGTTTCAAAAAAATGAACTTCAGTCCACCAAATCAGACACGGCCTCCTTCAATGCCTCTGTGACCTCATCGATGGGCTGATCGCCGTCGATATCCCGCAGGATGCCCTTCTCCCGATAGTAATCGATCAGCGGGCTGGTCTGTTCCCAGTAGACCTTGATGCGCTTGCGCACCGTCTCCGGCTTATCGTCCTCGCGCTGATAAAGCTCGCCGCCGTCGAGATCGCAGATGCCTCCCTTCTCCGGCTTCTTATACTTGATGTGGTACGGCTCGCCACAGGTGCGGCAGATGCGGCGCCCGCTTACCCGCTCCACCAGTTCCTCATCGGGCACTTGGATGTTGAGCACGCGGTCGAGCTTCTCGCCTTGCTCAGCCAACGCTTCATCCAACGCCTGGGCCTGGGGCAGCGTGCGCGGGAAGCCATCGAAGAGCGCGCCATCCTCGCAATCGGGCCGCGAGAGACGGTCCAAGACCATGCCGATGGTGATGTCGTCCGGCACGAGCGCGCCGCGATCCATATACTCCTTGGCCTTCAATCCCAACGCCGTCTCGTTTTTGAGATTGTAGCGGAAGAGATCCCCGCTGGCGATGTGCGGTACGCTCAGATATTCTTTCAGGCGGGCTGCCTGTGTGCCTTTCCCCGAAGCCGGGGGGCCGAGTAGAATGACATAGGTTGGTTCTGTGGTCACCGTTTCCTCCTTAAAGGGATAAATTTGTTGGAGATTATTGAATCAAGGCTCTTCAGAAATTCGCCGTGTGCAATCGTACTATCCCCATTCGCAACCCATTAACGACACGGAAGGGTCTGTAATCCCCACGAACACGCAAATCTCCGCTGCTCTGAGGGCTATCCAGGGGGCGGCGAAACCCAAAAGACCCTGAATCTCTTAGGTAGTTCCAGGATTTAAAGCCTCCCAAACCGACACTTTTTCTCAGAAAAACACTTTTTAGGAGATTTTTTCTTGGAACGACCTTAGTGCAAGAGAAGGTATCTCTTATTATAGGCGATTCGTTGGTTCTTTCAAGTTTTTTCGCATAAGGGCAAACGAAGCAATTCCAAGATGTCTGAGATGCACGAGGTTGCGCGATAGGCAGTTCGGCACCCGCATCAACCCCAACTTCGTTTGTCTTGAACTTGGTTAAGAGCGCTCCGGGGCACCCAGGGCGATTTTCCCAGCAACTTGCTTCGAATTCCCCAGAATGTTTGGAATAGCAGCGGCTCGTCTATCAAAGTCCCGTACAGCAAGGGCGTCACAAATCGTTTCTTCTGATTTATCTGCTCCATCTGCTTAATCTACTGATTGCTGATTGACTCACCTGCGGTATACTTGAGGATACACCAAAACAGAGGGGGATAACCAAGATGCAGATCGGCATTCTAGAAGAAGCGCATAACGAAGTGGTCTGGGAGGCCAAGCGGCCCGTGTTAGGGATCGAGTTGGGATTGCTGGCCGGGCTGGCGCTCTTCGATGTCGTCGTAGCCTTCAGCTTCGCGCCGCTCCGCTGGTGGATGATCGGCGGCGTGAGCGCCTTAGCGGTTGGCATGGGCCTGCTGTTGATATGGCGGATGCCACGGGTGACAGGCGGCCACTTGGAGCGAACGCCCACGGGCGGGACGCTCAGCCGCAGCCGGCGCCGGCTGGTGGGTAAATCGCGGGTGATGTGGGAGGCGCCCTTGGATCACGTCGTGGGCTTTCGGATG
>JAAAOZ010000080.1 GCA_009908585.1 Chloroflexota bacterium | reverse complement strand
GCGCCCCAGGCCGGGACCTAAGATCACGCGCGGATCGGCCACGCTGAGCTTGTGAGTGAGCATCTCGACCAAGACATCCTGCGGCAATTTGCCGATTGGGTAGGTTGTGGCGTCTGATGGGGATTGAGCATTCACAATCTCTTAATCCTCCACTAGAATTTCAATTTCATCGATGGCCGAGCCGTAGGCATGTCCCGAGGCGTAAATCTGCACCGTGGCCACGGCGGCCGGATTAATGCCCCTAGATTTGAGCAGCGGCAGCAGGTCGGGCGATTCGTAATCGTACCAACTGTTCAACTGCGCCACGCGGATGTGCTCCGCTTGCCACTCACAGCTCTGGCAGACGGGCTTATCCTCCCCCAGGTCGAAGTAGAAGCCTTGCAGCCACTCCCGTGACGAGTTGCTTTGATCAATAAAGGCGATGCGAAGCATGAGGGGGCATTCGGTGCCCAGCGTACCGCAGACGCCCACCGTCTGGTTATCGATGCGGATGCGGGCGCGCACACGGAGTGACCGCGCTTCGTGAATGTCCTGATTAAGTTGCTGAACGACGCCCGTTTCGGCGAAGTTCTGGCCGTAGCGCGTGAAGATGACGATATGCCGGCCATCGCCGACCTGGACACGGCGGACACTCCCTTTGGCCTCCTCCGCGACGCCCACGATATTATAGGATGTCCAATAGTTCCCTATTGGCTCCTCGAAGTCCCCATTACGATTCTGAAGTAGATCGCGCTCGCCGATGGTGATCTCCGTCAAGCCCTCCGCCGTCAAGGCAGTGCGTTGCAAATCGGTGAGGACGAAGGTCTCGTTGGTTTCGGGATCGGGGATATGTGCTTTCCCGGTGCGGACGGAGAAATTGGTCTGATTCGGCTCCACGGAGAGGACGTAGTTGCCCTCCTCCATATCGATGGCGCCGTGCGGCGTATGGACGCGCAGGACGGCCGACCGTCCATTCCCCTCAACCGTGAGGTGGAGGTTGGAAGCGTGATCGACGTTGAGTTCCACCCGGTGCGGATGTGGGCTGGCGGCGAAGCGGGGTGTGCGCGCGATCCTGGTGGTGAGATCCGTTTTGCCATAGATCTGCACGGTCACAATGGGCGCATCAGGCTTAGGCGCATCCAAAGCCCCCGGCGTGTAGAAGAGCAGTAGCGCGACGCCATCGCTGCTCAGTTCGATCTTGTCCTTCAACTCGACCTTCTCGGTCGGCTCGACGACCAACGTTGGGGAGTTGCTGCGCGCGGGCTGCAACGTGAGCGTGCCCTCGCGCGGCTGCAAATCGATATCTAAGGAGCGCGTGGCATTGAGGAGCGTCCAGCGGATCCCCAGCGGCACGCCGATGCCCAACATTATACAGAGGAAAAGTGAGAGCGAGAGAACGAGCCAAGCTAAGTTTTCGATTCTTTTGGAATTATTCACGGGTATCTATGATTTGCTTCCTAAACACGGCATCCAAACCCTTAATACCGAATGCGGAACGTGGTGGTTTCATCCTTCGGCTCTTTCCAATCGATGTCCAAGTTGGAGACATGGCCATGACTGGGCCCGCGCTGTACATCCTGAATGAATTGATCCAACGACTTGCGCCGTCCTTCGGCCCAGATCTCAACCGTGCCATCGTAGAGATTACGCACCCAGCCGGCCAGACCCAGGCGCTGCCCAGTGGTCTTGGTGAAATAGCGAAATCCCACGCCCTGCACTCGTCCGTGCACGATGATGTGAACAGCTGTGCGTTCGTTCTTCTTTTCATTCATAGCATCTCCTCCTTCAAATCATCAGTTGAACGTTATAGGTTGCAAGTTGAAAGTTGTCTGGAGTCGAACGTCCAACGTCAAAAAGTCTAAAGTCCAACGTCAAAAAGTCTAAAGCTTGGCGACTTTGCATCCTTGCGCCCTTGCGTTTTAGATTTCCCGCCGTCAAATGATATCTCAATCTCATTGCATGTCACATTCTATCGCGATCTGAAGGGCTAGCAAGTTTTGTCAATCCCCAAAAAGACTATTATAATGAAACCAATGTTAGTCACTTTTAACGCTCATTTGCTAACCGGTGACGCTTCCTATCGCAGCGCCGGTATTTCTGTCTATATCGCGAATCTTCTGCGCTCCCTTTCCCAGCAGCACGCTCCCGAGGATGACCTCGATTATGCTGTGCTGATGGGCGAGGGGCGGTTGCCGTCTGACTGCGAGATGCGCGTGATCCGCGCAGCGTGGCCTACCGCACATCCGGCGGCGCGCATCGCGTGGGAACAGGCGATCTTGCCGGACGTGTTGCGCCGTCTGGGCGCCGATCTACTGCACGCGCCGGCCTTCGTCGGCCCACTGATGGCCCCCTGCCCCCAGGTGATCACGCTGCACGACCTGAGCTTTCTCCGCCATCCGGCGTTCTTCAAGCGCGCCAATCGCCTCTATCTGCGCACGATGACGCCTCTGGCCTGCCGACGCGCGGCTGCCGTGATCGCGGTCTCGGAGTTCACCGCGCGCGAGGCGGTAGCGCTGCTGGGCGTCGCGCCGGAGCGTGTGTATGTGATCACCCACGGCGTCGATCCCCGCTTCCGCCCGCTCCCGCCGGAGGAGGTCGCGCGCTTCCGCGCAGAGCAAGGGCTGCCGGAGCGCTTCATCCTCCACATGGGAACGCTGGAGCCGCGCAAGAATCTGGTGCGCCTGACGCAGGCCTTTGCGCAGGGCGCGCCTGCGGATGTGCATCTGGTGCTGGCCGGCGGCAAGGGATGGCTCTACGAGGCGATCTTCGCGGAGGTCGAGCGCTTGGGCGTGCAGGATCGCGTCCACTTCCCCGGCTACGTCCCGGCGGAGACGCAGGCGCTCTGGTACAATGCCGCCGATCTCTTCGCCTACGTCTCGATCTACGAGGGGTTTGGACTGCCGGTGCTGGAGGCCCTGGCCTGCGGCACGCCGACGCTGACCTCGGCGACGACCTCGCTGCCGGAGGCGGCCGGCGCCGCCGCGCTGACCGTCCCGCCGGACGATGTGGAGGCCATCGCCGAGAGCCTCGCGCGCCTGTTGGCCGATGACGCCCTCCGCGCCGATCTGCGTGAGCGCGGGCTGGCGCACGCGGCGCGCTTCTCGTGGGAGACGACGGCGCAGCGCACGGCGGCGCTCTATCGACAACTACTAGGAGCTATGGAGCGATGAGCGGGCGAAAACACGACGCGGCGCCCCTTTGGGTGGTGGCTTTCGATATTGTGATGATCAACCTGGCAATGGCAGCGGGCTACGTGCTGCGCTATCGCTTGCAGTGGTTCGCGGATGTCGTCTACGACGCGCCGTATTCGGCCTATACCCTCTTCAACGTCTTCTTCTCCCTCGTCGTGCCCCTCCTCCTCTGGGCCGATCACGCTTACAGTGATTGGCGGGGCCGCACCTGGTTGGATCATGTCTATCACATCTTGACGGCGGTGACCTTGGCGGTGGTGACGGCGATGGCGCTGGCCTTCATCCTGCGCCCGTTGGTCTACTCGCGCCTGCTCTTGCTGGAGGCCGGCCTGATGATGGTCCTGCTGATCTCGCTGGATCGCGCGGGGGCGATGCTCTTGCAGACATGGCTGCGCCGGCGGGGTGTGGGCGTCCGGCGCGTGGTGATCGTCGGCGCGGGCGAGGTGGGCCGGCGCGTGATGCGCACCATCGTCGCGCGCCCCGATCTGGGCTACAAGATCGTCGGTTACGTGGACGATAACCCCGTCAAGGGAGAAGGCGAGATCGGGCGCTTCAAGGGCCTGGGGCCGGTGGACAATTTAGCGACCATCATCGACACGGAAGAGATCGACGAGGTCATCATCACGCTGCCGTGGAACTATCAGCGACGCATCTTCAGCATCCTGCGGGCGTGCGAGCTACGCGAGGTCGAGCCACGGATGGTGCCGGATCTCTTCCAGATGAGTCTCAGCCGTGTTGACATGAGCGACCTGGGCGGCGTCCCCCTGATCACGATCCACGAAATCGCCTTCAGCCGAGAAGCGCTGATCTTCAAGCGGGCGGTCGATCTCGCCGGCGCGATTTTAGGGTTGACCCTCGGCGCCCCCATCTTCGGCCTGATCGCGTTAGCCATCCGCCTAGATTCGCCGGGGCCAATCTTCTTCCGTCAGGAACGGGTGGGAACGGATGATCATCGGTTTGAGATCGTCAAATTCCGCTCGATGCGGTCCGGCGCTCAGGAAGAACAGCCTCATCTGGAATTCTTGAACGAGGCCGATGGCCCAATTTTCAAGATTCGCGATGATCCTCGGGCCACGCAGGTCGGGCGCTTCCTTAGGCGCACCAGTTTAGACGAGCTTCCGCAATTATGGAATGTCCTGAAAGGCGAGATGAGCCTGGTCGGCCCCCGGCCCCCCACCCCCGTCGAGGTGGAGCAATACCAGCCGTGGCACAAGAAGCGCCTGGCCGTGCCGCCGGGCATGACGGGGCTGTGGCAGGTCAGCGGGCGCAGCGAGTTGACCTTCGATGAGATGGTTTTATTGGATTTGTACTACATCGAGCATTGGTCGCCCTGGATGGACGTCGCGATTTTGTTACGCACCGTCCCCAAAGTCCTGCTGGGAGATGGGGCGTATTAGCGATCCAAACCAGGCAGGCAATTGATCGGCACGTAGAACGTATTGCGTATTGCGTATTGCGTATTGCGTATTCCGTAACACCAACCACCGTGGTGAATTTTTCAACTAGGAGACAAAATCTTATGCCGCAATCACACTGGAAATTGACCGCTGATGAACGTCAGGCGTTGGAGGCCTTCCTGCGCACGTTGGTGCAAACGCCCAGCTTACCGGGGGATGAGGGCCAAGTCGCGGCGCTGGTGATGGACGAGATGCGTCGCCTGGGCTACGACGACGTCCAGATGGACGCCGCCGGCAACGGGCTGATGTTCGACAGCCACATGGACACCGTCTCCGTCTCCGACCGCGACGCTTGGACCGTGGACCCGTGGGGCGCGGAGGTGCGCAACGGTCGCCTCTACGGCCTCGGCGCCTGCGATATGAAGGGCGGCCTGGCCGCGACGGTCTACGGCGCGGCGGCCCTGCGCCAGCGCGGCCCCGATCTCAAGGGGCCGGTCTGGGTGATCTGTGTGGGTCTGGAGGAGCCATCCGAAGGGACGTGCACGCGCATTCTCTTCGAGGAGGATCAGATGGACGCGCAATGGGTCGTCATCGCCGAACCTTCGAACCTCAATGTAGTGCGCGCCCAGCGCGGCCACGTGGAGATGAAGCTCAACATCAAGGGGAAGTCGGCCCACTCCTCCGCGCCGCAGTTGGGCGTCAACGCGATCTACGCGGCGGCGCGGATCATCTTCGGGCTGGAGATGTTGGCGG
>JAAAOZ010000144.1 GCA_009908585.1 Chloroflexota bacterium | reverse complement strand
GCGGATCCTCTTCGATCTTCGTGTAGATCACGCCATCCAGCCCCGCTTGATCCAAGTTGCTGAAGTCGGTGTCATCGAAGAGCGTATCGACGAACATCATAAACATCGGGCCGTCCAGGTGCTCGCGCGCCAGCCAGAGCGCGTGCGCTTGGCCCAACATCTCATCCTGCACGACGTAGTGCGTGGGGATGTCGTAATTTTCGCTGATGTACGCCTTGACCTGATCGCCCAGCCAGCCGATGATGAAGACATATTCGTCGATAGGCGCGTCCCGGAATCGTTCCAGAATGTGCCCCAACATCGGCTTGCCTGCCACAGGCAGCAACGGCTTCGGTCGTGACCAGGTGTGCGGACGCATCCGGGTGCCAAATCCCGCCATCGGAATGACTAATTTCATTGGTGTGTCTCCTTTCGCATTTTGGATAGATATGCTGTAAATAAAGTGTGTTTTGTCGTTCTGTGCGTAAATCGTATTGCGTATTGCGTATTGCGTATTACGTAAGAGGTTCTTATCGGATATTAGGTGAAGTTGGTTGCAAGGTTGCTCACGTTATAGTTTTCACAGAGTTTCACGGAGTTTTTCACAGAGTTACGCAGAGAAAATCGTTTCTCCGTGCCTCTCTGTGCCTTCTCGGTGATGCTTTGTGACCAAATCGAACTATTGGGTGAACGGTGGTGAGACGATTTCCCCCGATTTCCTATATGAGCCAATGTAAAAATCATTACGCAATACGCTTTACGTAATACGTATCAATTTCGATAAAATATCTCAAAAGAAAGGGTTTTTGATTTTGCCGGATACCTCTGGGGCAGTTGCACCTGGTAAATTCTTGAAGAGCCGACTATCCACCCGATACTTCTTAGCTCACGGATAAACACGGACTAAAGCAGATATTTTTTAATTTTTATATTGCAGGAAGAGACTTTCCGAGAATGTAAGTATTAAAACTCAACCTTAAACTTGTCCAAATGGACGTGAGCGGTAAGATATACCCTAACATGGAGAACTTCTCCGCTGAAAGATCTAAAAAATCCGTGTGATCCGCGAGCTGTTTTCTAAAAGTGTCAGGTAGCTAGAAGAGCCGACATTATACTCAGGCGGCATTTCCGCGTAGAATTGCTATAGGCTCTCTTCGTTTACGCTCAGTACGATCAAAATCTCCATCGAAACTCACGATCACTGCTCCCATCTGTTCGGCTGCGACATATTGATAGGCATCATCAAAATCAAGCTTGAACTGTTCCATCACCACGACCAAGCGGTGCATAGCTTCTGGCTGAACCGATATCAATCCCACTTCGCCTTGAAGAAATACATCATCCACAAACTCTAGTAATACGGTTTGTCTTTCAAGTCGATCTAGAATGACGCCAATAGAGTGTAAGGAGAAGTCCGTCATTGCCAATTGATCAGTAGATGTCTGCTCTAAGAATGCCCCCACCTCGGCGGATCGTTCTTGTTCCAGAAGACGCTCAAGCCAGATATTGGTGTCCACAAGATACATCACTCACCTCGCCAGGCCATCGCTTGACGTTCCAACTCGAGCGAGGTGTATTGTTCTCGATAGTCATGCAATGCCCCTGCCCATTCTTGACGCAATACCTTCTTGGCGCGATGCTCTTGCTTAGCAAGTAAGAACTCAACAAAATCTCGGACTTCGGATCGCGCTTCTGGCGGCAAGTCTTGCACCAGTTCTTGCAGGGATTTAACCCTTGTATTCATACCTTTCCCCCTCGATTCAAATAGCATGCGACAGGATAAGAATAGTATACCATTGAGCTATCAGTTTACCCTGTGCCTAACATCGGCCGTTGCGTGTGCCACGTCGTGGCCTGCTCATAGGCGTGCGCGACCTGCAACAGGCGGCCCTCCTCCAACGCCGGCGCCGCCAACTGGAGGCCGATGGGCAGGCCGTCGGCGTCGAATCCGCACGGCAAGCTGACCGCCGGGATGCCCGCCAGCGCCTGGGAGAGCGTGAAAATATCCGCCAGATACATCTCCAGCGGATTATCGGTACGCTCGCCCAACTTGAACGCCGTCACCGGCGAGGTCGGCCCCAAAATCACATCGACCGTCTCGAACGCTTGGTCGAAATCCTCCTTGATTAGGGTGCGGACCTTCTGCGCTTTGAGATAGTAGGCGTCGTAATAGCCCGCGCTCAGCGCGTAGGTGCCCAGCATAATGCGGCGCGTCACCTCCGGGCCGAAGCCCGCGCCGCGCGTGTTGGCGTAGAGGTCCTCGATGGTCGCGCCTGCCTCACGATAGCCGTAGCGGATGCCATCGAAGCGCGCAAGGTTCGCGCTGGCCTCCGCCGGCGCGATGAGGTAGTAGACGGAGAGCGCGTCGTCGGTGTGGGGGAGATGCACGTCGATGATCTCCGCGCCCAGCTCCTCGAAGGTCGCGATGGCGCCGCGCACGGCCTCCGCCACGTCGGGTTGCACGCCCTCGACGAAGTACTCCTCCGGGACGCCGATCCGCAGTTGGCCGATTTCCTGTCGCATCGCGCCGACGTAATCAGGCACGGGCGCCGGCCACGTGGTGCTGTCCAAGGGATCGTGGCCCGCCATCACCTGGGTCAGGAGCGCCGCATCGCCCACGGTGCGGGTGATCGGCCCCACCTGATCCAGCGAGGAGGCGAACGCGATCAGGCCGTAGCGCGAGATGCGACCGTAGGTCGGGCGCAGGCCCACCACGCCGCAGAGCGAGGCCGGCTGCCGCACCGATCCGCCGGTGTCCGTGCCCAGGCCGGCCAGCGCCTCGCCGGCCGCGACCGCCGCCGCGCTGCCCCCGCTCGATCCGCCCGGCACGCGCGTCAGATCCCAGGGGTTGCTCGTGTCAAAGAAGCCGGAGTTCTCCGTGCTCGATCCCATCGCGAACTCGTCCTGGTTGGTTTTGCCTAGGATGACGGCGCCGGCGCGCTTGAGGCGCGCGATCACCGTCGCGTCGAAGGGCGGGGTGTAGCCCTGCAGGATCTTCGAGCCGCAGGTGGTCTCGATGCCCTCGGTGGAGAGGTTGTCCTTGATCGCCAGGGGGATGCCCAGCAGCGGCGCGTCCTCGCCGCGCGCGCGTTGGGCGTCAGCGGCCTCGGCCTGGGCCAGCGCCGCCTCCTCGGTCACGCGCAGGTAGGCGTGGACGTCCTCCTCCACCGCCGCGATGCGATCCAATACCGCTTGTGTCAACGCCACGGAGGAGATCTCCCCCGCGCGCAATAAGTCCAATGCTTGAAGTACCGTCAATGTGTGCAATTCGCTCAACGTCGCCTCCGATGTTAGTCAAATAGTCGGGTAGTCGGGCAGTCTTTAGTCTGTTAGTCGGATGGTCAGGTGGTCAGATAGTCAGATAGTCTTTAGTCCGATGGTCACATCGTCCAGATTATCGCAAGGGCGGCACCAAGAAGCATTGGACGAGCGCTTCCGGCGCGTTGCGCAACGCTTCCTCGCGCGCGAGTGGGTCACGGACCTCGTCCTCGCGCAGCACCGTCCGCAGCCGCAGAACCGTCGCCGTCGGCGGGATTTCTTCCGTGTCGATGGCTTGTAGCCGCTCGGCGTGATCCAAAATATCGGAAAGCTGCTCCTGGTACAGGTCTAGTTCCGCCTCGCTCAGGGATAAGTGCGCTAATGCCGCGATGTGTTCTACTTCCTCTCGACTTAAGGCCATACGTCATCTCCTTCGTCTGTGTGTCAACATTTGCTTTTGTGTGGGTGGGATGAGTTGGTGCGTAATCCGTATTGCGTATTTCGTAATTAAGTTTTCGTGTTTTGTGCAACACGCTTACTCACTTGATTATAACATCGTTACAAGATTTCTTATAGTAGCTTATGTCGGTTAATCCCCACCGTGTCTAAGTATTAAAGAAATTCACCGCTGAGGCGCAGAGAGCACGGAGTTTTTTTTGTCCGTTCTCAGCGTCCTCCGCGACTCTGCGGTGAGGAAATGCTGCCAGACTTAAATCGATATAATATCTAGCCTGGTATTATCCTGCGATCCCTCCGCTTAGTTTATGTAAAATGGGGGCGTCAAGTTGGGGGAAAGGATCTATCAGAGGAAATTTGAAGTGTTCCCCGCATCCATCTCGCCCAAAAGTTGGCGGGGCACAGGCACAGATGTACCATGATGCTTCTCATTCCTTCCTCCTATGTTATAATCCACACTATGATGAGGATAAGTGAAGGCTTTCTATGTACGGACTGACACCTGACAGGTTAGGCGTATTGTTGGGGAATCTAATAGCCGTTGCGATTTGCATCCCCTTCCACGAGTGGGCGCACTGTTTTGCAGCGCATCTTTTGGGGGATACGACGCCGGAGCAGCAGGGGCGGCTCACGCTCAATCCGCTGGTCCACATCGATCCGATAGGTGCGTTGGCGATCCTCTTCACCGGCTTCGGTTGGGGGCGAGCTGCGCGCGTGAATCCCCACCAGATGCATCGCGTGTCCAATTACCGTGTGGGAATGGCGATCACGGCGTTCGCCGGCCCTTTCTCCAACGTGCTCTTGGCCGTGCTCTTCGTGCTGCCCTTCCGCTTCGGCTGGGTCTCCCTGCCGATGACCTACGACAGCGGCTTGATGTCCCCGACGGAGCGGCTGGGGATGGTGCTCTATTGGGCGATGTCGATCAATTTAGCGCTGGCGGTCTTCAACCTGCTCCCGATCCCGCCCTTAGATGGCTCGCGCATCCTGGCCGGCTTCGCCGCGCCGGAGATCAGCGATTTTATCGAGCGCTTGGAGCCGGTCGCGCCCATCATCTTGATGGTCGTGCTCTTCATTCTGCCGCAGATGGGGCTTGATATTGTCGGTTGGATGGTCTCGCCTGTGCAGGGCACGCTGACCGCGCTCTTGATGGGGTGGTAGGGTTACAGCGGATTCGGCACCGGGTGAAGCAATTTGCGCTCACCCTGATCGCGCCGCTGCGCCCGGTCGATCACGCCTACGTCGGGGCGTACCTCTCACCCGCGCTGCACACGCTCTTCGAGCGGATGCCGCGCGCCGAGCAACTGCACGGCATCGACATCGCGCGTCAGCTTGAGGCTCAGGGCCATCACGACCCCGACCTGATCGCCGCCGCGCTCCTCCACGACGTCGGCAAAATCGTCGCGCCGCCGCGCCTCTGGGAGCGCGTGATCGTCGTCCTGGTCGAACACGCTGCCCCGACCTTCGCGGCCTTCTGCCCCCTGCGAGGCTTCGTCACCCGCCGCCGCCATCCCCAGTGGGGCGCGAACTTAGCCGCGCGGGCCGGCGCCTTTCCTCGCACTATCGACTTGATCCGCCGCCATCATACCCCGCCTGGCTCCGACGCCCAACTCGCCGCCCTCCAGGCCGTCGATGAGGA
>JAAAOZ010000480.1 GCA_009908585.1 Chloroflexota bacterium | reverse complement strand
GCCGGCAACACGGCGACGTTGATGCAATGGGTGTTAGGGGGATGCATCGAGGCGGGCGCGGAGGTCACCTGGATGCACGTGGTGGATTACGATGTACGCTATTGTCGGGGATGCTTCACCTGTTTGCGCACCGGAGCCTGCCCCATCCAGGATGATTTCGCGGATTTGCTCACAACGTTGCAAGCCGCCGATGGCATCGTGGCCGGCTCGCCCGTCTACGAGGGTTATGTGACCGCCCAGCTCAAAACGCTGTTGGATCGCATCACCCTACTCCATCTCTACACCAATCGCTTCGACGCGCAGCACACCGTGGGCGTCGCGACCAGCGGCGTGGCCCCGACGCGCGGCGTCGCCAAGGAGCTGGCCACCTTCTTCGGGCATCGCGTGGGGATGATTGGGGCGAAGACCAGCACCATCGCGCACGGCTATCAGCCCCTGGCGGATGTCCACCCCGACCGGCTGCCCCAGCGCGCCCATCGCCTGGGCCAACGGCTCGTCCGGCGCATCCAACAGCCGGGGGTTCGGATTCCCTCACCGCAGGCCTTGTGGATCAAACTCCTGCAACGATTTGTCATCCGCCCCTTGGTCCTCGGGAACGAGGATCAATTCGCCGGCGTCATAAAAATCTGGCGGGAGAAAGGCCTCCTGCCCGCGCGAGAGTAGAACGTAAATCCCCATCCTAGCTACCTGACACTTTTAGAAAACAACTCACGGATTTTCACGGATCACATGGATTTTTTAGATATTTCAGCGGAGAAGTTCTCCATGTTGGGGTGTACCTTACCGCTCACGTCCATTTGGACGAGTTTAAGGCTGAATTTTAATCCTTACATTCTCAGAATGGCTCTTCCTACAATATAAAAATCAAAAAAATATCTGCGTTTATCCGTGAGCTAAGAAGTGTCGGGTGGATAGATCCCCACCCAGATTGAGAGACTGCGATCTCTTGTGATTTTCCGCATTTCGTCTAAAATCTCTATACATCCCTGAGTCACTCTCTCACGCCTGACGAAGTCAAAGGGGTCTCAAGATGAATACAAGTCCAACCCAACACAAAGTGCAACTCGAATTATCAGAACCACTCTACCGGTGGTTTTCCCAGGCTGCGCAGCAACGTGCGCAAGACATCGCTGAAGTCATCCAAGTTGCGCTCGAATACTATGTGCAACACTTCGATATAACACAAACTCGCACGTGGGAACTATGCGGCGCATTTACGGTCGCTGAACCAGAGGCTGCATATCAGGGAGAGGATCACGCCGAGACTAACTATGCCGAGCACGTGGATGAGGTGTTGTACGGGGATTCTCACGGAGATTCCCAATGAAGGATATGCTGGTCGACACATCTGCCCTGATTGCTTTCTTCGTAAGCTCAGAAAAGCATCATCCAGCGGCCCGACGCTTTGTTATGGAAAGCCCAACAACCCGATGGATCATCTTGGAGACGGTGTTTGACGAGTTTGTAACCTGGATGCGAGCCAAAGTCTCCATTGCTGCCTCCATCCAGATAGGTCAAATATTGCGCACAGAGCCTTTGTATTTAAACATCGACGACGCTGACGACGCCGCAACATGGGAGACTTTTTGCCGATACGATGACAAGAGGTGGAGTTATACTGATTGCTCAATCCTGACGTTAGCGCATAAGCTGAAGGTGAACGACGTGTTCGCTTTTGATGATCATATCCAGCAGATGGAAGGCTTGGGCATTCACCGTGTTCCTTCCTGAGAACTCAAACAGGCCTGCGAGTGGATTCGCAGGCCCAACGTTTATTCTATCTTCCGGCAAGCTATAAGCCTGTTCCTCGATAATCTGGCCTTATTCAGAGTCGTTCGTGCAGCGCTTGGGCCAACATCTGCGCCAATTGATCCAAATCCAGCGGCTTACGGAGCCACCCTGCCAGGCCTTGCGCCTTCAGATCTGATAACTCTTGATCCATCGGATGACCGGTCAAGATCACCACCGGTATCTTCAATCCGCGCCGCTTTAACTCGCGCAGCAGCGCCTGCCCGCCGACTTCCGGCATGACCAGATCGCTCAGGATTAAGTCGATATCGGCAGCGTGATCGTCTAGAATCGCCAGCGCCGCCTGGCCATCACGAGCGGTCAGCACGCGGTAGTTCAAGGATTCGGCCGCTCCGATCAAGGCCTCACGCATCGCCGCATCGTCCTCCACGATCAAGATAACCTCCTGATGGCCGGACACCAGATCAATGACCGGCATATCACGCCCCGATCGCGGCGTGACCAACACGGCGGGGAGGTAAATCGTGAATGTCGTGCCTTCGCCCACCTCAGAAATCACGTCGATCTCACCCGCGTGCAACCTAACGATGCCATAGACCTGGGCCAACCCCAGCCCAGAACCTTCGCCCGGCCCCTTCGTCGTGAAAAACGGCTCGAAGATATGGGGAAGCGCCTCGGGCGGGATACCCACGCCGGTATCGGAGACAGCTATCTGAATCCACGGGCCGGCGTCCATCTCTGGGAGCGGGGCGGAGGCGCGATCGGTGACATCGAGGCCTGCGAGGGCGATGCGCAGATGGCCACCGTGGCGCATCGCGTCGCGAGCATTGAGGGCCAAATTCATAATCGCCTGCTGAATCCGCGTGGGATCCGCGTTGATGACGTAGTCGGACGCCTCGTAGTCCAGGCTGATCTCGATATTCTCCGGGATCGTCCGGCGCAAAAGCTTCACCTGTTCCTTGAGGAACGGTACCAGCGACATCGGTTGGCGTTTGAGCGCCGTCCGCCGGCCAAAATCTAAGATCTGCTGGACGAGATCGGTCGCCCGCTCCGCCTGCTCGACAATCGTGCGCAGGTGATCTCGAAGCTTGGAGGACAGATCAGGGTTGCGTAGCTCCATTTGAGTGTAGAGGACGATGACGGCCATCAGGTTGTTGAAGTCGTGAGCAATCCCGGCCGCCAATTGACCAACCGCCGCCAATCGCTCCTGCTGCTGGATGCGGGCGCGCCGTTCGCGCTCCTGCGTCACATCGCGGATGACGACGACCCACTTCTCCTCCGGCGTCCCGGTGCTCATCGGGCGCGAGATCACCTCGAAGATGCGATGATCTCCATTGTCCTCATATCTGACCTCGTGCCACATCCCTTGCCGAGGCGGCGAGGTCAGGAGTTCTGGCAAGGTGCGGTCGCCCAGATGGCTAAGCGTATCGCCCGCGCCGGCATCGGCCAGAAGCGCCAGATGCCTCTCGGCGGCGGGATTGATCAAGACGACGCGATTTTCTTCGTCCAACGAGAAGACGCCCTCCGGCACGGTCTCGATGATCTGTTGAATTCTGCGGACTTGCGCGCGATTTCGAGCCAGCAGGCGTTCCCGTTCCTCTTCCGCTCGCTTGCGCTGAGTAATATCCATAATGCTGATCAGGACGCTGTTGAATTTCTCCGGCGTCTCCGGGATGGTCATCGTCAAGATGACGTTGAGGCGCTTCCCATCTAATGTGCGGTTGATCGTCTCGCCCTGGAAGTGGGACTGTCCTGCCGCGATAGCCAAAATTTCCTGACGGAGGATTTTGGCCGTCTCCGGCACGAAAATACGTCCCAAATCGCCCAACATCTCCGCTTTATCCTTGGCGCCGAACATCCTGACTGTGGTCTGGTTGACGTCCATCACCTCGATCATCTGCGCGGCCTGCTCGACGAACTCCGGGTGCTTGTCGAGATAGCCGGCGATGTCCGTGACGCCCTGAGCACGTAGCTGATCGACAGCGGCCTTGACGCCGGAAAAGTCCTCCTCCCAGAGTGAGACCGCCGCCGTCTCGAAGATCGTCCGATAGCGCGCTTCGCTGGCGCGCAGGGCCTCTTCCGCCCGCTTGCGCTCGGTGATATCGCGCCCCAGGACGATGAGGCCCTTGCGGCGTCCATCCTCATAGAAAAGCGGCACCTTGATCACATCGTAGATTTTGCTACTCCCGTCCGGCAGCGGGATCGTCTCCTCGCTCCGGCTGATCTCCTCTTGCTGCCACGCGATCTCATCCGTCTGCTCGCAGGTCAAAAAGGCCTCGCGATAAATGGGCAAGGTATACTCCGCCAGCTCGGAATCGCGCTTTCCCTTGTAGTCCACTCCTTCCAGATGAAAAAGCTCCAGATCAGCTTGATTGGCCTCAAGCCAACGCCCTTCGCCATCTTTAAAGCAGATAATATCTGGGGAGGCCTGGATCAACATCTTGAGCCGCGCTTCACTTTCGCGGAGGGCCTCCTCCATCTGTTTGCGTTCGGTGATATCGGTCGATATGCCACAGAGGGCGATCCGTTCCCCGCGATCATTGAAGATAGTCTGGGTGCGCACATCTAGCATGACAGGCTGTCCATCAGCGTCGTAGTTGACGACTTCGCCGCGCCACTCCCCTTGCGCCAAGGTCTTTTCGAGGATCTCCTGTTGCGTCGCCCCTCGACTGGGATCTTCACCGAAACTTTCGATATGATCGCTTAACAGATTCTCGCGCGAGCGCTTCAATGTCTTGACCTCTGCCTGGTTGACATAGGTGACATTCCCTTCAAGATCGGTGATCGTCACCATATCCTGAATCTGATCCAGCACGAGGCTTTGCAGCGAGAGCCGTTTCTCGCTCTCCCGCCGCGCCTCTTCGGCCTGCTGGCGCTGGATAATCAAGGAGAAAT
Source organism: Chloroflexota bacterium (assembly GCA_009908585.1). Lineage (GTDB taxonomy): Bacteria > Chloroflexota > Anaerolineae > B4-G1 > SLSP01 > JAAAOZ01. The sequence goes on along the minus strand of JAAAOZ010000480.1, from coordinate 689 downwards.
GACTGGTCAAGGTCTCGATGGCCGAGCGATAGCGGATATCCTCTCCTCGGGTCAAGATGATCACGCCGCCGTAGGGCTGATCATCCAGCGCGAAGCCCACGGTATAGACGCCGTCGATGCCCCAGAGGCGCACCACGCGCCGAGCCAATACCCGAGGAATTTTCCCGGCCAACAGCGTCGCGATGCCATCCGGCAAGCATTCCAAATGACCGGAGGTGTAAAAGTGCGCCGCGTCTCCTATCTCATTGGGTTGGAAGGTTACCTTTTGAAGATCGATGTTCACGACCGCCAGGGCTTGTTCAAGGGCCGGTTGATCGACCTTCATCGCTCGCAATCGAATCGCGTCCAGTTTTCTATCGTAAAGAGAGACGAAGACATAGGCTTTTGGGTTGACGCTATGCACGCGCTCAACAATGAGCTTACAGAGCGCATCGATATCCTGGGTCCGGCTGGCCTCGATGATGGTCTCGTTAATAAACTGGAGTTCGCGGATGGACTTCTTCAGCCTCTCATCGGCGTGATAATGTTGTGCGCGCTCCTCGGCCTGTCGCATCGCTCGCTCGATGGCCGAGGGCAGCCGGTCGAGATCGTGGAGAAGCACGTAATCGGCGGCGCCGTGGGTCAGCGCCTCGATGACGACGGTTTCGCCCTGCGGCTCGGAGACGACGATGATGGGGAGGTCGGGGCAC
>JAAAOZ010000157.1 GCA_009908585.1 Chloroflexota bacterium | reverse complement strand
CAGGCGTGTTACGCCCAGTGGCCCGTGGTTTTTCTTTTGACCCCACGGCCCAATGGCCGTGGGAACCGCCGGGCCTGGAATGATGAGAAAAAGTGCCAATCTATTTCTGAACCATTCCCTGATTCCCATCAGAAATGCAGTTTTGGCCGTCTTCGCTTTTCCAAAACCCTCCGCGCCTTTTCACATCAGGCCAAAACTGCCAAGGTGAGGGGTTCACTTCGCGAAGTGAACCCCTCACCCATTCGCCTTATGCTCTTTTTGAGGTATAATAATGCTTCGGAACCCCCGGTGCCTTCCTTATAAGCGATGCGCGAGAAACGATGTACAGGTAACGACGCGAGCGCCCAAAATCACAGCCGATCTCTTTCATCCTGGGAGAAAATCGGCTGAAGGCTGGGGGAGGAGGGGGCTATCGAGTGTATAGAAGAGAGGTCATATACCTTTGAATAAAGAGATGGAACAAGAGATAGAACAAGAAATCGGAAACAAAATCGGCACGATCAAGTACGTTGAAATCCAAAAGGAGATGCGCTCCGCTTACTTGGATTACGCGATGAGCGTGATTGTCGCGCGCGCGTTGCCCGATGCGCGCGATGGCCTCAAGCCGGTGCAGCGCCGCATCCTCTACGCGATGTACGATATGGGCATTCGTCCCAACTCCGCGCACAAGAAGTCGGCCCGGATCGTGGGTGAGGTGCTGGGGAAGTACCACCCCCACGGCGATACGGCGGTCTACGATGCGATGGCCCGGATGGCGCAGGATTTCTCAGTGCGCTACATGTTGGTCGATGGACAAGGGAACTTCGGCTCCATCGATGGCGACTCCCCGGCCGCGATGCGTTACACTGAGGCGCGCTTGGCGCCTATCTCGATGGAGATGCTCACCGACATCGAAAAAGAGACCGTCGATTGGGTCGATAACTTCGACGGCAGCTTGCAGGAGCCGCAAGTGCTCCCGGCCCGTCTGCCCAATCTTCTGGTCAACGGCACGTCGGGCATCGCCGTCGGCATGGCGACGAACATCCCGCCCCACAACTTGGGCGAGGTCGTCGATGGACTTGTCTATCTCATCGATAATTGGGATCGCCAGGAAGAGATCGGTGTTGAGAGGCTGATGGAGTACATCAAAGGGCCGGATTTCCCCACCGGCGGCAATATCCTGGGGCAAGATTCGACCATCAAGGCCTACGCTACCGGCCGCGGCAAGGTCGTGATGCGCGCCGAGGCCAAGATCGAAGAGATGCGCGGCAATCGGTTCCGCATCGTCATCACCGAGATCCCCTACCAGGTGAACAAGACCAGCCTGATCGAGCGAATTGCCCTGCTCGTCCGCTCGGATAGACTGGAGGAGATCACCGACCTGCGCGATGAATCGGATCGCACCGGGCTGCGCATCATCATCGAGTTGAAGCGTGGCGCCCAGCCGCAGAAGGCGCTCAATCGTCTCTATAAGCACACGCCGCTCCAATCCACCTTTGGCATCCAGTTGCTGGCGTTGGTGGATGGCGTGCCTCGGGTGTTGCCGCTCAAGCGGATGTTGCAGATTTTCTTAGATCATCGCATCGATGTTTTGGTGCGGCGCACCCAATTCGAGTTGAATCGCGCCCAGGCCCGCGCGCACATCCTGGAGGGCCTGTTGATCGCCTTGGATCACCTGGACGCGGTCATCAAGACGATCCGCGAATCGCCCGATGTGGACATCGCCCGTGAGCAATTGATCGCCCGCTTTGGCCTGAGCGAAGCGCAGGCGCAGGCGATCTTGGATATGCGACTGCGACGTCTCACCGGCCTGGAGCGTGAGAAGCTCGAGAGCGAGTATGCCGACCTTCTCAAGTCCATCGATTATCTGGAAGGGCTGTTGGCCTCGCCGCACCAGCAGCGCTCTGTGATCCGCGAGGATTTGTTAGAGGTGCGCGAGCGCTACAATGACCCGCGCCGCTCCCGCATCTTTCCCGAATTGGACGCCTCGCTGGATCTGGAGGACTTAATTGCGAAAGAGGATGTTCTGGTTTCGCTTACCCAGCGCGGCTACATCAAGCGCGTGCCCTGGACCGTCTTCCGCGCGCAGCGGCGCGGCGGACGCGGCGTGATTGGCATGTCTACCGGCGACGAGGACGAGATCACGACGCTGATCTCGGCCAACAGCCACGACACACTGCTCTTCTTCACCGATAAGGGCAAGGTGTATCAGGAGAAGGTCTATCACATCCCGGAGGCCGGGCGGACGGCGAAAGGCTCGCTCTTAGCCGGCATCATCGAGATCAAGGCCGAGGAGCGCGTCACGGCAGTGCTGGCCGTGTCCGATTTCGACGAGGCCCAGTATTTTATGCTGGTTACCAAGCAGGGCCGGGCGAAGCGCGTGGCAATCAATGAATTCGATTCCGTGCGCCCCAGCGGCATCATCGCCATTCGACTCTACCAGGGCGATGAGTTGGGCTGGGTGCGCCTCACCCAGGGCGATGACGACGTCATCCTGGCGACGGAGCAGGGGCAGGGCATCCGCTTCAACGAACAGGATGTCCGCCCGATGGGCCGCACGGCTGCCGGCGTGATCGGCATCCGGCTGGATGATGGCGACTGCCTGACCGTGGCGGAGGTGGTGGAGCCGGGAGCCTCGCTCTTCCTGGCCTCGCTGCATGGCTACGGACGCTGCACCTCGCTGGAGGAGTTCCGCGCGCAGGGACGCGGCGGCAAGGGCGTGCGCGCCTATCGCGTGACGAGGGAGACCGGGCCGGTCGTCGATGGGCGCGTGGTGCAGGATGAGGATGAGATCACGTTGATGTCAGAGGTCGGCATCATCATTCGCACGCGCGTCGAGCGGGTGCCCAAGATGGGGCGCTACAGTCGCGGCGTCAAGATGATGGATCTGAAAGATGGCGACCGCGTGGCCTCGGTGGCGCGATTGTTCAACAATGATGAAGAAGACGAAGAAGAAGCAGACCAAGACGAAGCGAATGGTGAGGATAACGAGGCGTAAAACGGCCTCTCAGGCCTCCTCGCCGGAGAGATATGAGAGTTTTTGACTACTTGACTATGCGACTGAGGACTATCCGACCCACCACGGGCGCGGCGAGGACGCCGGCCCGAGCAAAAGGGCTATTTTTGAGGGAGGCGAAATCAACGTGATGCGCAAAGCGCTCCAAACAGGGCCGACGCAGTTGGTCGCGATCTTGCCGGAGGCCGATCCTGATGCCTTGGCCGAGACGCTGGTCGCGTTCGCCAACGCCGACGGCGGGACGATTTACGTCGGGGTGAGCGAGGCCGGTCGGCCGGTCGGCAATCTCTATCCAGAGGAGTTCACGGACGCGGTGGAGCAGGCGGAAGCCCTCTGCCGGCCCCCAATCCCCATCAAGTGGGAGCAGGTGGAGACCGGTGGGCGCTTCGTCTTCGTGGGGCGGGTATCGCGCAGCTCCGATCTGCACACGCTCTCCGATGGGCGCGTCCTGATGCGCACCGGGCCGGAGAACCGGCGTCTCAGCGGCGATGAGGTGCGCGATTTGAGCACCGTCCGCTCGACCGGGGAGTACGAGGCCGATCCGGTGCCCGGCGGCACGCGCGAGGACTTCGACGAGGAGACGATCCGCGAATTCCTGGAGGCGTGGGAGGAGCGTCAGGGCCATCCGCTCACGCGCCCGGTGAACGATCTCTTCATCGAGATGGGCTGGCTGATGCCGGATCATCGCGCCACCGTGGCGGGGATTTTGCTCTTCGGCAAGAAGCCGCAGATGTACATCCCGCGCAGCGGGCTGACCTTCGTGCGCTTTCCCAGCACCGAGATCCACAACCCATCGCGGGGGAATCCGGGCTATGGGCGGCGCGTGGAGGTGCGCGGCGGCGTGGCGTCAATCATCAAGCGCACGTGGGAGATCCTTCAAGAGGAGATTCGCATCGGCGCCGTGGTGCAGGGCCTCAAGCGTGAGGAGCGGTGGATGTACCCGCCCGCCGCGATCCGCGAGGCGCTGGTCAACGCCGTGGCGCACCGCGATTATCGCCTGCACGGGCGCGCTATAGAGGTACGCATGTTCGAGGATCGTCTGGAGATTTCCAGCCCCGGACGGCTGCCGGGCTTCATCACCGTGGATAATATCGTCGATGAGCACTTCTCACGCAATCCCCGGATTGTGCAGGGCCTCTATCAGTGGGGCTACATCGAGGAGTTGGGCTTGGGCGTCGATCTGATGATGGAGGAGATGGTGAGCGCGGGCCATCCGCCGCCCATGTTCCAGGATACCGAGTATTCGTTCACCGTCATCTTCAAGAAGGCGAAGCAGCGCGCTTCGCGCCAACTTCTGCAACCGGAGACCGATCTGACGATGAACGAGCGGCAGGCGAAGGCGCTCGCCTACATCCAGCAGCACGGGCGGATCACCAACCGCGAGTATCAAAAGCTCTGCCCGGATTACAGTTCGGAGACCTTGCGTTTGGATCTGGTCGATTTGGTGCAACAGGGCGTGCTGCTCAAGGTCGGCGCCAAGCGCGGGACACACTATATTTTGAAATAGACCTTTCTGTAATCGTTTGTATCACGCACCCTTGCGAAGGTTAACGAAAACCTTGGTAAATAGATTAATCGGCTCGTTGCGCCTACTACAAACTATTTGAGATCACTTGCGCAACCTTCGCAAGGTTAGTCCTAATTTTCAAACAACCTCTAACGAAGTAGCGTGCCGTTGTATCAGGGGCGACATCGTAGTCGCCCCTGATTGTATGTCACTTGGCAAATCGTCAACTTATGGCATACTGGGCAAACGAAGCAGTTCTAAGGCGTCTGGGATGCACGAGGTTGTGTGGTAAGCCATTTGACACGTACATCTACCCCAGCTTCGTTTGCCTTGAACTTAGCTAAGGACGCTCTAAGGTGTCCGGAGCGATTTTTCCAGTCGATTTGCTTCGAATTCCATACTGCTTCGGGATGGGCCTGATTACTTGGCGCATGGCGTAGGTCGGAATGGGATTCCGACTCGTCGGATTATCAATCCGACCTACTTTTGAGCGGAGGCGAACCTACGGGTGGACACCTTACATATTACACCGACCGACGACCGATACACCATTCGCGAGGCATTGCAGCACGCGGAGGTGCGTCACGTGCTGCTGGAATTGCCTTGGGAGGTTGAGAAGGGCTGGACGCGGCGCTTAGATTATGAGGTGGTGCTGCGTGAGGTGCAGCGTCGCGATCTAGCGGCTGCCTGGGCCGTCGAAGATCCGGCGCGCCGCCCCATCGCTCGCGAGGTGGGCTTTCCCGTCTTCGCGAGCGAGGAGGAGGCTGAGGCCTATTGGGATCAGCACGAGCAATGGCCCGCGCTGCGCGCACCTAAGTCCGCCGGCCCGCCGCGCAATCCCTGGTGGGCCGAGCCGCCG
>JAAAOZ010000451.1 GCA_009908585.1 Chloroflexota bacterium | reverse complement strand
CCCCAGTGCGTTTCTGGTTGGCTCGTGCCAACTTCGCACTTTGGATATCAGCCGAGGGTTTCAACCATCGGCGCGACGCAGTGGCGAATACTCTGTGACAGTAACGCGGATGCAATGGGCCGTCTGCGAAGGCAGACGGTTGGCCGCCAGGCCTTTCCAGGGTACTTCAGTCCCCGTAAAAGCCTCAAAAAATTAACGCCTCAATCCGTAATCTATTCACGGACTGGGGGGTAGCAAAAGATACATCATCCAAAAGCGTCAATCTAACTTAAACCATGCCCAGTTTCCAGTTCGATATTATACATCAAACCCGCGATAGTTTACGAGCCTGACACCATCACGGGAATTCGAAGTAAATCGACTGGGAAACTCGCTCTCGACATCTTAGAGCGAGCTCAACCAAGTTCAAGGCAAACGAAGCTGGGGTTGATGCGGGCACTAAGGTAAGTCCAAATTTTAAAACCTTCCAAACAACAGGCTGCTTCCTCAGAAAATCGTTTGTAGTTGGGGGAGTTATTTTCTTGGGACGGCCTAAATCGCTTGGCGTGAAATCTCGTGTATCTCCGACTCTTGGTACTGCTTCGTTTGCCCCATCGCTCTCTCAGGGACTTCTCAGGCAGGGAGGGTATAATAGGGGAAGCAACAAAACAACAAATAACAAAACGGCAAACTAGCTACCTGACACTTTCAGAAAACAGCTCACGGATTTCACGGATCACACGGATTTTTTAGATCTTTCAGCGGAGAAGTTCTCCATCTTGAGGTGTATCTTACTGCTCACGTCCATTTGGACGGGTTTAAGGCTGAATTTTAATCCTTACATTCTCGCAATGGCTCCTCCTGCAATATAAAAATCAAAAAAATATCTGCGTTAATCCGTGTTTATCCGTGAGCCAAGAAGTGTCGGGTGGATAGAACGGCAAATAGCAAAAATAGGTCGGGATGCCATTCCGACCGCACCAGGAGCACAACGTGGACAAAGTATTGATTGTGGACGACGATCAGCGCTTGCTCAAGATGTTGCAGCGGACGTTGGCCTACGAGGGCTACGCGGTGACAACCGTCACCGACGGCGAGGCGGCGCTGGCGAAGGCCTACGAGGAGCGGCCGGACGTCATCATCTTGGATTGGATGCTGCCCAAATTGGACGGCATCGGCGTGCTGGAGGAGTTGCGCGCCGGCCAGGATGAGACGCCCATTTTGATGCTCACGGCGCGGGACGCGGTCCAGAATCGCGTCGAGGGCCTGGAGCGCGGCGCGGATGATTATCTGGTCAAACCCTTCGCCTCCTCGGAGTTGGTAGCGCGGGTGCGCGCGCTCCTGCGCCGCGCGGGCAAAGGGACATCGGAGAAACTTGAGTTCACCGATCTGGCGTTAAACCCCACCACACGCGAAGTGCAGCGCGCCGACCGGCCTATCTCGCTCACGCCGACGGAGTTCGATCTGCTCCAAACCCTTATGCGCCATCCGCGCCAGGTGCTGGAACGTCGCCAACTCCTCACCCAGGTCTGGGGCTACGATTTCCAGGGCGATGACAACGTCTTGGAGGTCTACGTGGGCTATCTGCGCAAAAAGCTGGAGGCTGAGGATGAACCGCGCCTCATCCAAACCATCCGGGGCGTGGGGTACGTGTTGCGCGAAGAGAAATTGTAGGTCGGAATGGTATTCCGACCAGGCGGATTGGCAATCCGCCCTACGCCTATTTTCTTAAGGAAGGACAAGGAGGGACGATGTCCATCCGCTTACGGCTGACGCTCTTATACAGCGCCATCTTAGCGCTCACGCTGATTCTCTTCAGCACAGTGCTCTACGCCGCGCAGGCTCGATATACCCGGCGCATCATCCAAAGCGATCTCATCAAAACCGCCAAGCAACTCTCCCTCACCTGGGAGCGGATTCAGCAGGGACCGATGAGGATCACGCCCAATCCGCCCGGCAACCGGAACGCGATGCACCAACGCATGCTGGAGAATCTCCGTCAGATAGCCGCCCTCCAACGACCGCGCGACATCGTCCGCCTGTTGGATGCGAAGGGCCAGCCGCTCGACCTGACCACGAACGAGCGGGTAGATTCTCTACCGCTCAGCCGACGTGGATTAGTCCAGCTCCAACAAGGGCGCCCCGCGCTTGAGATCGCGACCCTCGAAGAAGAACGTTTCCTAGTCTACAACGAGCCGGTGCGCAGCCCCAACGGCTTGACCGGCATCGTTCAGGTCGCCCGCTCGCTGGCGGATCGCGACCGCTCGCTGCGCTCGCTGGGCCTCGCGCTGATCCTGGGCAGCGCAGCGACGACGCTGATCGCCTTCGGTGTGGGGTGGTGGCTTTCGGGCGTCACGCTCCGGCCGATCCATCGCATCACGCAGGCCGCGCGGGAGATCGGAGAGGCGCGCGATTTCTCCTCGCGCGTGGCCTACGATGGCCCGCCGGATGAGTTGGGCCGCCTGGCGATGACCTTCAATCGGATGCTCTCCCAGCTTCAGGAGGCGTTCGAGCAGATCTCGCACGCGCTCCAAGTCCAGCGCGACTTCGTCGCCGATGTCTCCCACGAGTTGCGCACGCCGCTCACCACCATTCGCGGCAACTTGGACCTTCTCCGGCGCGATCCGCCGCCGCCCTCGGCGGAGCAGGAAGATATTCTGGAGGATCTCGTGGGGGAAAGCGAGCGCCTGAGCCGCCTGGTGCGCGATCTGCTGACGCTGGCGCGCGCGGATGCCGGGCGCAGGCTGGCGCTCGGGCCGGTGACGGTGCCGCCGCTGATCGAGGAGATCTGCCGCCAGGCGCGCTTGCTGGCTCCTGAGCGGGAGATCGCGTGCGAATTAACGGCGGAGGATGCCACCGCGTGGGGCAACGAGGACGCGCTCAAGCAAGTGCTACTCATCTTGGTGGATAACGCCATCAAGCACGCCCACGGGCCAATTCAAATCACATCGAGCCAGAGCGACGACGAAATCACCATCGAGGTGACCGACAGCGGGCCGGGCATGTCGGAGGAACTGCAAGCGCGGATCTTCGACCGCTTCTATCGCGGCGACAGCTCGCGCACGACGCCGGGCTTCGGCCTGGGCCTCTCGATTGCGCACACGCTGGTCAAAGCGCAGCACGGCGAGATCGACGTGGAGAGCGATGTCGCGCGCGGCACGCAATTCACCGTCAAATTGCCGACGAGGGCGCCGGAAGAAACATAACGAACAGACGGGGATCATCCAATCCAACCACCGGGGCGATGCGCACACATCGCCCCGGTGGGCTGTCAAAGCCAGTCGAGCTAGCGTGAAAGATCAACGCTATCTTGATGAGAAATCAACGCTATCTTTTCGGAAGATTAACGCTATCTCGCCGAGAGATCAATGCTATCTCAATGAGAGATTAGTGCTATCTCACTGAAAGATTAACGCTATCTTGCCGAAAGATTAAGGCTGCTTTTCCAAAAAATTAACCCTGTTTTGTAAAATTATCTCGGCTACCCCCCCCCAAGATCAGTAATCTGAGCGTCATAGGACATGCCCCCGTTCAGACCCTTCGGGTCTCACCAACCTACACTTTGGTGACTTTCATAAGCTGGAGTACAATAGGCGTGGCATGAAATAATCCCATCACACATCTATGGACAATATCAGAGGCAACGACCATGACCTTTCTCCGAGTCGAAGAGATCCACAAGCAATATGAAGGCGCGCCGCTGCTCAGCGGCGTCTCGTTCGAGGTGGCGCGCGGGGAGGTGGTGAGCTTACTGGGGCCGTCGGGCAGCGGCAAGACGACGCTCCTGCGCATCCTCGCCGGGTTGGAGGCGGCGGAGGCCGGCCGCGTGTGGTTAGATGACGAGGAGATCACGTCGCTGCCCGCGCATCATCGCGGCGTGGGACTGATGTTCCAGGCCTACGCACTCTTCCCGCATCGCACTGTGGCGGAGAACGTGGCCTTCGGGTTGCGGATGCGCGGCGCCGACCGCCAGGAAACCAAGGCGCGCGTCGATGCGGTGTTGGCGCGCGTGGGCCTCGAGGGCTTCGGCGGGCGCGACGTCGGCGATCTCTCCGGCGGAGAGCAGCAGCGCGTCGCGTTGGCCCGCAGTCTGGCGCCGGAACCCCGCCTGCTGCTCTTAGATGAGCCGTTAGGCGCGCTGGATCGCAATCTGCGCGAGCGGCTCATGACAGAGTTGCCCGCGATCCTGCGCCGCGTCGGCGTGACGACGATCACCGTGACGCACGACCAGGAGGAGGCTTTCGCCGTGGCCGACCGCGTGCTGCTCCTGCACGACGGAGGCGTCGTCCAATCGGGTCGCCCGGCGGAGGTCTATCGCAGGCCGGCGAGCGCGTGGGTCGCGCGCTTCCTGGGCCTGCGGAACCTGCTCGAAGCGCGCGTGACCGGCCCCCGCGAGGTCGCCACCTCGGTGGGGCGCCTGACGCTGGGCGAAGCCTGTGATTTTCCATCCACCGGCGCCGAGGGCACGCTCCTCATCCATCCCTGGGGCGTGCGCATCGCCAGGCCGGACGTCGCCTCCGATGCCGAGAATGCCTTGACGGGCCGCATCGAGCGGCGCATCTTCCACGGGCAACTCTATCGCGTCACCATCGCGGTGGAGGACGTGACGTTGACCTTCTCCCCAAGCCTGGGCGACGACGTGCCGGAGGTCGATGCCGAGGCGACGATCATCATCGACCCGGCGGCGCTGTGCTGGCTGGGGGAAGAATGAAGTCGTCGCCCGGACGTAAACATCCGGGCGAGAAACGGCAAACCACCTCACAAAGCAACAAGGAGACACCGCGATGAATTTGCAGTTAGAAACCCTGACCATTCAGGGAATTCCCACGCTCACGATCTCGCCGGAGGGGGCGAAGGCCTGCCCCGTGATCTTTTTCGTCTCCGGCTATGGCGGGACGAAAGAGAGCGCCCTGTCGCTGGGCTATCGATTGGCGCAGCGCGGCTTTGTCGTCATCAGCTTCGATGCGTGGTTGCACGGCGAGCGCTACCATCCCCGCTTGGATCACGCCGCCGATCCTGAGCACGGCGGCATCTATCCGCCGGAGGTGGGCTTGGACACGGGCTTCGCCTTCTTCGAAGTGATCCAGCGCTGCCTCGCGGATGTTAAGACGCTGCTGGCCTACTACGCCGATGATCCCCGGCTCGATTTGGAGCGCTGCGGCGTGACGGGCCTATCGATGGGCGGCTACGCCAGTTTCTTGATCTTCGCCAACCTGCCACAGATGCAGGCCGCCGTCCCGATGATCGGGATTCCCAGCTTCGCGCGCCGCTGGAAGGATCTGCTAGATGAATCCGCCTATTCGAACCCGGCGTGGGCGGCGGCCATCGCGGAGCACGCGGAGGAGACGCGCCGCCGCACAGCCTTCATCGAGCAGATCGATCCGT
>JAAAOZ010000401.1 GCA_009908585.1 Chloroflexota bacterium | reverse complement strand
CCGGCCTCCGCGCGCGATCAGATTGAGCGCCCGCTGCTGCCACGTCCCGACCTCCCATACATCGACAAAGGCATCTTGCAACGTCGCAGCGACCGCTCGCATCGCCACCGCCGAGGAATCCGTGCGATTGATGGCCCCCGAAGCTGGTTGCCTTGGCATGATGTGCCTCCTTGGTATTTCCTCGCGCCTTACGGCTGCTTCGTGATCAACGGAATTGGGGTCAGAATCAAAATAAAGATGATGACGAGTAGCCAACCCAAGCGTTTGCGCTTTGCATCTAAGGGCGTCACATCGTTGAGAGGCGGGGGATGACGCGGCCCCATCAGCAGGCTGACGCCGCCCCAGACGAGCCACGTCGTGCCCGCGACGTTGCCCATCACGGTGAGGAGGAAGACGCCCCAGGCGAACATCAGCGCCACGAAGCCGCGCGCGATTTTCCAGCCCTTGCGGCCCCACATCGCGTAGGCGATGTGGCCGCCGTCGAATTGGCCCACGGGGAAGAGATTGAGCGAGGTGACTAACAGCCCGGCCCACGCGGCGAACGCCACGGTGCCGCCGGGGCTGGGCGGCGAGAGCCACACATCCTCGCCTGCCTCGTTGGGCAGGATTTCACCGTGCACGAGGTATTTGCTGCCCAGGTAGAGGAGCGAATTGCCCTCCTGCGAAAGCATCGTGTCCTCTTCGATGGGGATAAACTCGCTGGGCTGGCCGACCTTGGAGAACATCAGGCCGATGATGAGCAGCGGGATCGCGACGATGAGGCCGCCGATGGGGCCGGCCGCGCCGATGTCGAAGAGCGCCTTGCGGCTGCGCATCGGCGCGCGCTGGACGATCACGGCGCCCATCGTGCCCAAGATGCTCAGCAGCGGCAGCGGGATGAAGTAGGGCAGGCTGACGGGCGAGCCGTAGCGGCGCCCCATAAAGTAATGGCTCAATTCGTGCGCGGTGAGAATTCCCAGCAACGTGACGGCGAAGGGCCAGCCCCGCCAGATTTGCCCCGGATGGGCGAAGATGTCCACGTTCTCTTGCAGGGCGCCCGTGACCAGCACGGAGAGCACGGTGAGCACGAACAGCACGGCGTTGATCTTCTGGTTGCCCGTCTTTTTATCCGCCACGACGGGCAGCGCGTGGAGGACAAGCCAGTCGCTCTCCAGGGCGTGCGCCTTTCCATTTTCCTCTTGCGGATGGACGATCTGCGGCGTGTAGCCCAACCGCTCAAAGCGCCGTTCGAGTTCGTCGAAGACCGCCGCGGGGGCGTTGGTGGGAAACGTGCCGGTGAATTGGACGTGCGGCTTCGCATCGTTGGTTTGCACGGTGATCGCCTCGATGGTCATCAGGCCATCGAGCGCCGCGCGGAGTTGATCGACAATATGAGATTCTGCGGGTGTTACGTCAGTTTGATAGGTCATAGCACCTCGATTGTATCGTGTGTGTTGCGTGGGGCCAAATTATTATAAGCTCGCTGGAGAACATTCATTCCCAGCAATGCAAAAGCCAACAGCAGCGAAAGCAGCGTGTCGTTGCGCCAATGAGGCAAGATAGGCCCCGTGGGCGCCGGATCAGCCCGGAGCAGGGAGAGCGCGGCCGTGCCCACGAAGTAGATGGGCAGTAGCCACCGCTCGCGCTTTTGCATCACAAGGCCAGCTAAGGCCAAGCTCGCGGCACATGCGGCGCCGATGTATTGGACGGCGTAGCGCGGCTCGATGGTATGATAGCGGTCGGGCAGCTCGACGATCAGCCAACGGACGAGCGGCGGCGCTTGCCACATCGCGCGGCCCCAGGCGCACGCTGCTTGGGCGCACGTCCACCACGCGCTCGCCGCGACGAGCAGTGCGGGCGCGGTGAAGAAATCTCCGCCCTCGCGCCAGCTCTGCGACGTGGCCTGGCTCCAGATCACCAACGCGATCAGCCCGCCGATCCACGCGCCGTGGCCGTGCAGCCCGCCAACATCGCGCAGGTCGAAGGCGTCGCCGGGATGTTGTTGGAAGTAGCGCTGGTTCTCGATGACGTAGCCCGCCCGCCCGCCGATCAAGGCCGCTAAGGTGATCACCCACGCGCCGATGAGCAACGTACGGTGCGGAATCCCGCGTCGCGGCGCGCTGACCCACAGCCAGAACAACGCCACAGCCATCCCGCCGGCGATCTTCCGCGTGTAGGCGGGGACGCCGCCGAAAAGATTCATTTCAGTTGACGTCCTTCATGTCTCATGTGTGAGGCAAGTATAACATGGTGCCGATCAGGTGCAACGCACTTCTAAGTCTGCGTTAGAGGAGCTTGTAGAATAAAAGTTCTTGGTTTGAGTTCGTTGCACCCTCGCGTCTTACAAAAAGGGCCGCGATGGTCAACGACGGGTGCCATCGCGGCCCTTTTTTGCGTAATCAGTTAGTCTTGTGAGGCGCAACGTACTTTTGGGCTTGTTTTCAGGCATAACACAGTATAAGCAGCGCCTTCCTTCAGTTCAAGTGCGTTGCACCTTGGCCTGTTCATGCTTACCCGAAGCGCTCTCTGGCGACGACGCGCCACTGGAGAATCTCGTGTAACTCAGCCGACGTTTCCACGTGGAGTGGATCTTCTCGCAGGCCGGGGCAGTGCTGCGCGAAGAATGTCTGTATATCCTTCTTCCAAACCTCTGGGTTGATGATGGTGATGGCGCATTGGCGGGGCTTGGCGTGACAGTCCACCTCATTGGGCTGCCGGACAATGGTCGCCCCGAAGACTTCCCCGTAGCGCTGGCACGCCGCTAACCATCGCTGATCCGCGTCGGGCGGCAGCAGCAAATAGTGGTGCTGGATGGCGGCCTCAGGGGCGTCGTCGGGCGGGAGGGGCGTCGGTCCGGGCTGGGGTAAGTGCGGCGGTTTGCTCCCGATGGGCGGTAAGGTGGGGATGACCTTGTCTTTATAGGGCGGCTCGGTCGGCGGGGTTGGCTCGACGCCTTCTTCAGGCCACGTTGGATCTTGCGCGTCCTTCACATTGATGATGTGCTGGATCAGGGCCGGTAGCCACTCGGTGAACTCGTAGTTGGTCCATCCGCCGCCGCTGCCTAGCGTGAAGAGATGCGCGCCGACGACGTAATAATCCTCGCGCATGCGATCATCGTACCAGGTCATCTGCTCCATCCACGCCTCCTGTGTCACCAGTGGCAGATCGCGCGCCAGATTCGCCTCCGTGATGAAGAGCGGGATCACCTCGTCGCGCGGCTTGAGGAAATCCTCGTAGAGCCAGCGATAGCGGCAGGCGAGCGGGCCGCGATCGGCGTAGGCGGGGTGGCCGGGCAGCGGCTCGCCGAACCAGCGATCCATCGGATAGGCGTACTCGTGCAGTGAGAGCGCGTGGCCGCCCGCTTTGGCCAGAGAAAAGACCCCAGTTTCAACAATGGCCTCCCATTCCTCCCATTCGGGCACGCCCAAGCTGTAGGAGAAGAGGGCCAACTTGTAGCCCTCGGCGTCGGCGATATCGATGCAGTGGCGGAAGAAGTGTGCGTACTTGCGATGACCCTCCACGCCGGGCGGATCAAGCTCGTTGGTGATCTCCCAATAGTCCACGTACTCGCGATGCGGCGCCCACTTGTGCAGCAGACTGTCCATCACGCGCTGCGCCGTCTCGCGCAGGTCGCCATCCAAGGGCGGACCTTCCACGTCGATGTCGCCATCGCCGCGAATGTAGCGCCCGACGGTCACCGTCTGCGGGCTGATCGCCTTGATGTCTTTGAGCCATCCGATGCCTTCGACGGCCTTGACCGTCGTCATCACCGCGCCGGCCTCGGCGATTTGACGCACGGCGCCGGGAATTTGATCGGACATAATGCCGTGAATACCAAGTTTGCTGGGCATAAGGCTACTCCTTTCGGGTTTTGACTTGATTACGGATTGGTGAGGGATCGGCTGCGTCATCCATCTGTGTATCGTGCGCTTGTCCTGCACTCATTTTACAATAGAAACAGGTAAAAATGCAACTCTCTAAGGACGAAGGGCAAACGAAGCAGTGCTGAGGTGTCCACGATATATGAGGTTGCACGCTAAGTAATTTATCGAGCATATCAACCCCACTGCGTTTGCCTTGAACTTGGCTAAGGACGCTCTGAAGCACCGAGAGCGATTTCTCCGGTCGATGTGCTTCGAATTCCCGACGAATCTACGTCGTAAAGGTGAAACTCCTCCAAGTTCTCAAGTGCTGCTTCTGGAGTATAATGAGGTAGAACACATCGGTTTGAAGAAAAATACACCAGGGAGGTTATATGGCAACATCGCGAAAAAGTTGGTTGGGGGTGGGCATAGGGTTGGGCGCTCTGGCCGGATGGCTGTGGTGGCAGCGCGCGCGCCGCGAGGCGCCGTTGCCCGGATCTCAGGCGGAGGAGCGGCCTACGGCGCTGGTCACCGGCGCTTCCAGCGGGATCGGGACGGAGTTTGCGCGGCTGTTGGCCCGCCAGGGCTACGATCTGATTTTGGTGGCGCGCCGCGAGGAGCGTCTGCGCGCGCTGGCCGTCGAACTGGAAGACGCGCACGGCATCTCGGCGGAGGTGCTGCCCGCCGACTTGGGCGACGCCGAGGCGCTGGCCGAGGTCGAGGCGCGGATCGCAGCCTCAGAGACGCTGACCCTGCTGATCAACAATGCCGGCTTCGGCATCGATGGCGAATTCGCCACGAGCGACCTCGAAGCCGAGCACGCAATGATCCGCGTGAATGTCGTCGCGCCCGTGCGCCTGACGCGCGCCGCGTTGCCCGGCATGATCGCGCGCGGCGAGGGCGGTATCCTCAACGTCTCCTCGGTGAGCGGCTTCTACCCGCTGGCCGGCAGCGTGAACTACAGCGGCGCCAAAGCTTACCTCAACGCCCTCACCGAGGCGCTACACCAGGAGTTGATGGGAACCGGCGTCCGCGTGATGACGCTCTGCCCCGGCTTCACCCGCACCGAGTTTCAGAAGCAGGCCGAAATCAACGCCAGCGTTCTTCCGGATGTCATCTGGATGTCGGCGGAGGCGGTGGCCGCTCACGGGCTGCGCGATTTGGCGGCCGGCCACGTGATCTCTGTTCCCGGCTTGGGCAACCAGGCGTTGGTCGCGCTCTCGCGCATTATGCCGCGTGAGGCGCTCTACGTCATCGGGCGCTGGCTGCACGATCTGCGCACCTTGGATATGCAAAAGTTCCGCAAGCGCACCTACGATGGCCTCGATGATCTGGTGGCCGATGTGCGCTTTATGGTCGATCATCGCGAGGAGGTGCATCAGGCGATGGATATCATAGACCCGGCCTTCCGTCGCCGGCTGATGTTGGCCGTGACGCAGGTGAACGAGTGCCGCTATTGCGCGCATCATCACGCTCAGGGCGCGCTGACGGACGGCCTCGCGGCGGAGGAGATCGCGGAGCTGCTCGCGGGTGAGTTCGAGGCGTGCCCG
>JAAAOZ010000336.1 GCA_009908585.1 Chloroflexota bacterium | reverse complement strand
GGTTTTAATTTCTGGAACTACCCTAGTGAGTTGCACTTTGGCCTTGCAGAACCCATGCCGAAAGCGCGGGGCCTCGTGAGAGACCCCGCGCTGTTTAGGCCGTTCCAAGAAAATAAGTCTCCCAAAAACGGGGAATTTTCAGAGGGGAAAACATCAGGTTTGGGAGGTTTTAATTTCTGGAACTACCTTAGTCTTGAGGTGCAACGCACTTTGGGCTTATCGTCAAGCCGATACCGCATCAGGTGTAAAGGTTACTTAAATTCAAGTGCGTTGCACCTTGATCTGCTCGGATCTACAGGTCGCTGCCCTCGATAGGCGGCGCGAATCCGCCGCGCGGACCGAAGCCGGTGTCGGTGTCGTCGCCTGCGCCCGGCGCGCCGGGCATTTGGCCGCCGCGTCCTCGGCGACCGCCACGACCGCGTCCACAACCTGGGCGCTGGATTCCTCTGCCGCGCATCCCGGCCCCCGGCGCCATCATCCCGCCGCGCCCGAAGCCACCCTGCATCTTATCGGCCTCGTCTTGGGTGAGGATGCCATCCGCCACGGCCCGCGCCAGCGCGGCCTCGAAGGCTGCTTCCAGGTTGTCGTGTACCGTGGTCGCCTCTAAGCCCTGCGCCTCCAATAGATCGGTGAGCGTCTGGCCCTCGGCGCGGGCATCCTCCAGCTCCTCGACCGTCATGCCCAGCGCCTCGGCCAGCAGCGCCTCGCGGTTCAGGTAATCCTCCCGCAACGTCCGGCGGCGGGCCATCTCGTCGGCCTGCTCCTGGGTGATGATCCCCTCGTCCACGGCCTGGGCGATGGCGGCCTCGTGAGCCTCCTCGCGCGCGGCCTGGAGTTCGTCCGTGGTGATGCCCAGCGCCTCGGCCAGCAACGCTTCTTTGTCGATGCCGCCGGCCTGCCCGCGCATCTGGCCGCGACCGCCGCCCCAGACCAACATCTGATCGGCCTGCTCGCGCGTGATGAGGCCCTCGTCTACGGCCTGCTCGATCCCGGCCTCGAAGGCGGTCTCCTGCGCGGCCTCTAGCTCCTCAACGCTGATGTCCAGCGCCTCGGCCAGCAACTCCATAGGGTTGATGTCGATGTCGCCGCCGGGGAATCCTCGGCCACCAGGGAAGCCGGGGCCATCGCCAGGGCCACCCTGATTGAACGGCATGTTGCTCCGGGCCGCGCTGACGATGTTGGTCTCTCCAAACAACCCCACACCTGCAACGGCTAACACCAACGCCAAACCACCCATGATCGATCCTAACATCCATTTCTTCTTAAACATCTCTCTGCCTCCTTTGGCCTAACTTGACTTGATCCGTAACTGATTGACTCCAACGTCCAATTTCCAACCTCCAGCTTCCAACCTCCAATTTCCTAACGACGCTTCTATCATATCCCCCGCGCCTGAAAATAACCTAAGAGATTCCTGAGAGGTTGCTGAGAATTCTCTGGCCGGCAACCCTTGCGAAGGTCAGTCGAAAGCCTTTCAAATTAAGTCATCCTGCTTTTGTAGGGCATTTTCGGCTTTGTTATCCGTGTGGAACCTTCGCAAGGATGGGCGAAGGTTCACGGACGGGCGCCCAATGTCAGCGGGAGCGTCATTCGCTCGCCGTTGCGGATCACGGTCAGTTCCACGGTCTGGCCCGGCTCGGTCTCGAAGACGAGGTAGGTGTTCAGGTCGGAGAAGTCGTCGGTGGGCTGGCCATCGACGGCGACGATCAGATCGCCGCCCTGGCCGGTCTGGGCGTCCGCGCCGATCAGGCCCGCTTCATCCGCCGGACTGCCGGGGACGACGCTGATGACGTAGGCGCCTTGAGTTTGAGGCACGTTGTACTGCTCCTGCTCCTCCAGCGAAATCTCGCCATCGAAGCTGGCGCCCATGTAGGCGTAGTTGACCTCGCCGCTTGCGATGAGGCTGGGCGCGACGCGATGGACGACGGCGACCGGAATGGAAAATCCCACGCCGGAGTTGGCCCCCGTCGCGCTGACGATGGCCGCGTTGACGCCGATCACCTCGCCCGCCAAGTTCAGCAGCGGGCCGCCGGAGTTGCCGGGATTGATCGGCGCGTCGGTCTGGATCACCTGCGGCAGCGAGTAGGTGCTGCCCGTCGTCGTCGCGCGCTGAGAGCGGAGGCTGCGTCCCAGGCCGCTGATAATGCCCAGCGACATCGAGCCTTGCTCGCCAAAGGGGTTGCCGATGGCGACGGCGAACTGGCCCACCTGGAGATTGCCTGCTGCGGCCAGCGGGAGCGGCGTCACGCCGTCGGGCAGCGCCTCGACCTGGAGCACGGCCAGGTCGCTATCCGCGTCCGCGCCGACCAAGGTGGCGTACTGCCGCTCGCCGGTAGCGAAGACCACCTCGTAGGTTGCCCCGCCGGCTACCACGTGGCGATTGGTGATGATGTGGCCGGCCTCATCGTAGACAAAGCCGCTGCCGCTGCCGCCGGAGGGCAGCACGATGTAGACGACGGCGGGATTAGTCGCTTGGTAGAGACGCGTGAGCGTCTCCTCCAGCGTGAGCGCGTCCTCGCCCGCCGCTATCGCGGCCGCAGCGGGCGTCGCTTCGTAGTCGATGGGCGAAACCTCGCCCTGTAGCTCCGCTTTCGTCTGTTTCGTTTCCGGCTGGATCACGGTGGTCTGCGTTGATGCGCCCTCGCGCGTGACCACGATCTCCGATGGGGCAGGCGGCGCGCAGCCGGAGATCAGCAGGAACACCAGCGCCAGCATACTCAGCAACCTAATGATCCACTTTCCATCCACAGCCTTCCAAGTAGATACCTTTGTCTTCATAGATTTAACCTCCATGCTCTCAATCCTTAATTCTTGATCCTCAACCCTAACCATTTTACCTCATACACCTAAGAAAACGCCAAGAGGAGGCTGAGAATTTTCTCAGGAAGCAAGAAGTCTTCGTTCCTGTTATGGGATGGGGGAGGCAATCAACAGAGGGCGGGTCTTTCGGATTTTGCCGGGCAATCCCCTCAGTAGCCCTAAGGTAGTTCCAGGATTTAAAACCTCCCAAACCTGATGCTTTTTCCTCGGAAAATCACTTGTTGTTGGGAGATTTATTTTCTTGGAACGGCCTAAAAATAGCCAGACATCGCGTGTTTGTGGGGATCACAGACCTTTTTCGCGTCGTTACTGGGTTGCGGGTGGGGATAGGATAGTGTCTTAAAGTATTCGCCGCTTGGCCCGCCTGCGAATGAATTCGAGGCTGATACACAAAACCCGTTAAAAACGGGTTGCGAAACTGCTAAAAAAACGCTCCCAGTGCGTTTTAACGCACTTTGGATATCAGCCGAGGGTTTCAACCATCGGCGCGGCGCAGTGGCGAATACTCTGTGACGGTAACGGGATAGTATAATTCCACCCGGCGAATTTATGAAGAACCCAGAGGGCTTGTGGCCAGTCGAATCGGCCAGATGACGGAGGGATCAACAGAGAGATTTCAGGCGAGGGCGCGCATTTTTGAGTCGCCCAGACAAGCTTTACAGGGGACTCGAAGGAAGCACTCTACACAACGTAGACCGGACTGGAGAAGATCCAGCCGATTTTCCGCCCTTTGTAGCGGCGGTAGACCTCGACGCGATAGATGCCGGGTTCCACAGAGGTGTATTGCAGCTCGTCGCCGCTCACTTTTTGGATGCGTTTTCCATCGTGGATGAGGTGGATTTCACCGGGAGCCGGCAACTCCACGTGGATGGTGACCGCGCCCAGGCGCTTTAGCTCCTCACCGACGGTGGCCTGCGCCGAGCCGCTGCGCACATGGAAGCGAAAACCGCGCGTCGAGTGGGGCAAATCGTAGCCGACCCACGTACGACCGGCGCGCAACGCCTCGTAGATCAACTCTTTGTCGTGCTCGGCATCGGCCATCAGCGCCTCAGCGGTCAAAATGTGCGTGTTGACACAGCGGAAGAGATATTCGTAGGGGAAGAGCGTGCGCGAAATCGGTCCCCAATGGTAGCGTGTGCCGTGCGCATCCGCCCCGCCGATCGCGGCCAGGCGTTGTCCCTTGCCTAACAACTCGTCCCAGAGCTTGAGCGTCTTGCGATAGGGGCCACGAATGCCCCAGTCGGGATGAAAGGCGTAGATCAGCGCGGCGGGCAGTGACCAGAGCAGCCCCTTGAACTCCGACATGTAATTCCACAACTCGATGCCGGTGACGCCCGCGATGGGCCAATCGACCCAGGGGATCGCCTCGGTATCCCGGCGGAGGGGGCTGCTCTTCTCCACGGGATGGGCAAGATAGCCAAAGCCATCGCGCGCGCGCACCGCCTGAATCAGCGTCTGCGGGCTGCCGAAGGTGTAGGGGGCCATCTCGTGCTGGGTATCGTAGGCCAGGAGATGGTTCGCCTGGGGCTGGCGACGCACATTGTGCAATTCCTCGCCGACGAGCACCAGGACGTTGTCGTAATAGCCCGTGATCTCGCGCACCCAGACATTGTGATCGGTGACGATCACGAAATTGAGGTTGGCCTCACGCGCCGCCCGCGCAATCTCTTGGTGGGTGGCATGGCCATCTGAATAGACGGAGTGAATGTGGGGATTGCCCACATATTCGCGGTATGATCTCATAGTCTCCTGTTCTGGGGAGCGCCACAATAGTTGGACATAGTCAAAAAGGGATAGATGTTGCTTAAGCTCTATTAGCTTGAATCATTTGTCAGGCGGTTTTGCATCGCCATCTGACTCAACTCTTCTATGCTTTTATCTGCCCACAAATTGCGTTGCCACTTGGTGTAATCAAAGGGTTCGCGGAGCAGCAAGGTGATGAAACGTTCCGCATTCAATTCTCCCAGGGCTTGGATTAATATCTCGCCCCCTTGTATTTTGAGTTCGGTATCTGTAATCATCACGCTTCCAATCAATTTATATTGCTATACTGTTTTTTCGCAAGAGATCACTTCGTGAAGGATTTTACCTTAGAAAACAGCTTGTATGAGAGGCTGTTGGCTCTTGTCGGTTTTTAGGTGAAATTGGGTGCGAATGATGCTCAAGCTCTAGTTACACAGAGTTTCACGGAGTTTTTCGCAGAGATACATAGAGAGAATCATTTCTCCGTGCTTCTCTGTGCCTTCTCGGTGATGCTCTGTGTCCAAATTAAACCGCTGGATAAACGAGAGATGATTTCACCCAATTTCCTATATGAGCCGAGGCCGTTTTCTTGGCATAGTCTAAGGTCATCTTATCGAGAATGGTGAAATTGTCAAACGATTTTATGATTGCGACAATCCGCCGTAATGTAAATACATTGTTGCGAGTTGTTTCTTTGATCAAATGCCTCTATAATAAAAGTGTGAAGTTAGGCCGTTCCAAGAAAATAAGTCTCCCAAAAACAAGGGGGTTCCGAGGGAAAAGCATCAGGCTTGGGAGGTTTTAATTTCTGGAACTACCTTAGGAGAGGAGAT
>JAAAOZ010000306.1 GCA_009908585.1 Chloroflexota bacterium | reverse complement strand
GCGAAGGCGCTGCTCACTGGCGAGAGCGGTAAGATGACGGCCCTGCGCGGCAGCGGAGTCGAGCTTTACCCGTTGGAGAAGGCTGTGGAGAAGCTGAAGCCCCTAGATCCCACGCTGTTAGAACTGGCGGATCTATTGGACTGACGACGTACATCCAAAAGTATCATCTTAGAGCTGTTTGAAAAACAGCCTACCCTTGCGACGGTTACGCAAGTGCCCTCACTAAAAAGGCCGACACGCAGCACGCGTGTCGGCCTCTTCTTATTTTTGCATCCCCAACATCACTTATCGCGGCGCAACAACCCCTCCGCCAGGGCGATAAGCTGCGCTTGGGCCTCGCCTTGGCCCTTGGTGCGATCCAACGCTGCCATCGCCGTGCGATGGTACGCGCCGGCGCGCTCCTCCGTGTAGGCGCGACTCCCCGTCCCCGCCAGGAGATCGAGCGCCCGCGCGACCTGCGCCTCGTCCATCTCCTGATCAGGATGCGTCAGCAGTTCCCGCAACGCCGAACTGTGCGCCATCCCGTGGAGAATGGGCAGCGTCTTCTTGCGCCGGCGCAGATCGGAGCCGATGGGCTTGCCCGTGCGGGCCGGATCGCCCCACAGCCCAAGCACATCATCCTGCATTTGGAAGGCCATCCCCAACGCCACGCCGAACTCCCGCAGCGCCTCCCGACGCGCCTCGGCGGCGCCCGCGAGGAGACCGCCCAATTCGCACGCCAACCCCAGCAGCGCGGCGGTCTTTCGCTCGATCATCTGGAGATAGGGCGCCTCGGCCACCTCTTCTTGCGCCTCGAAGGCCAGATCGAAACATTGTCCCTCGGTGATATAGAGAATCGCCTCGGAGTAACGACGGAGAGCGAGCACGATCTGTGCTGGCGGCAGCGGCCCCGCGTCTAGCTTCAACATCGCCTGATAGGCTAACGCGAAGAGCGCATCTCCCGCGTTGATCGCCTGCGGCACGCCCCACAGCGTCCACAGCGTGGGACGCCCGCGCCGCCGCTCGTCGTGATCCTCGATATCGTCGTGGATCAACGTGAAGTTGTGCAATAACTCGATGGCCGCCGCCGCCGGGAGCGCCGCGCGCCACGGGCCGCCCTGCGCTTCGCACGCCAGCAGCAAGAAACAAGGTCGTAATCGTTTGCCGGCGTAGACCTGCGCCGGGCGGAACGCCTCATCGACCCAGCCGAGGTGATAGCGCAGCATGCCATACAAGAGCGCCGGCGAACTCTCCGCCAGCGGCGCGACGACGGCGCGCATCTCTTCATCTAACGGCGTCAAATAGCGATTTAAATCCATGGCGGGCCTCCGACGTTGGCTAAGGGCGTGTTACGCAGGGTTTCGATGTCACGCGCGCCGACCACGAACATCGTCACGCGGAGTTGGCGCTCCAACACCTCCAGCGCCTCGTGGAGCATTTGCGGGGATGCAACCGCCGCCTCGAGGAACGGCCCGGCGATGGTCGCGACGTTCGCGCCTAACGCCAGCACCTTGGCGATCTCCAGGCCGGTGCGCAGGCCGCCGCTGGCGATCACGGGGAAGTCTGGCGCGACCTCGCGCGCGACGTCGCGCGTGCGCTGCACGGCCAGCGCCGTGGGGATGCCCCAATCGCGAAAGGCGGCGGCGACCTGATACTCGATGGGAGATTGGCTGCGATGCATCTCCACCTGGCTCCACGAGGTGCCGCCCGCGCCCGCGACGTCCAACGCTGCGACGCCCGCCTCGATCAATTGGCGCGCAGCCCGCCGGGAAAGCCCCCAGCCAACCTCCTTCACGATGACGGGCACCTCCAACGCGGCGCACACCGCCTCGATTTTGTGCAGCAGCCCGGAGAAGCGCGTGTCTCCCCCCGGCTGGAGCGCCTCTTGGAGCGGGTTTAAATGCAGATAGAGGCCATCGCCCTCGATCAGGTCGACGGCGCGCCGGCAATCCTCCGGGCCGTAGCCGTAGTTCAATTGGACAGCGCCTAAATTCACCCACAGCGGAATCGAGGGCGCGTGCTCGCGCATCTGAAAGGTCCATTCCACGTCGGGATCTTCCAGCGCGGCGCGCACCGAGCCGACGCCCATCCCCAGCCCGAACGCCTCGGCCGCTGTTGCCAGCACGCGATTGATGCGGGCCGTCTCCGGCGTCCCGCCCGTCATCGAGGCAATGAGTAGGGGAAAGTGCAGCGTGTGACCCAAAAAGATCGTCGTGGTATCCACCGCCGCCAGATCTATCTCCGGCAGGGCCTGGTGGGTGAAGCGATAGTGCTCCAGTCCCGTCGTCAGCCGATCAAAGGAGACATCTTCTTCCAGGCTGATGCGCACGTGATCATCTTTTCGCTGGCTAGTCTCGTTCGCTTTGTTAAAAGCCATCCAACTTTTCTCCTCTCCCCGCTGTCACTATACCCTAAGTAGGATTGAACGTCAATCTTGACTTTTGGCTTTGATGGGGATAGAATAATTTGGTAGGTTACACAGGTGCACCTAAGCTATCTTTAAATTGAATCTCAATTGTTATCCATTAGAAGGAGATAATTATGAACGACGCCATTTTTGAGAAAGTTCAAGCGATCATTGTTGATATTCTGCCCATTGAAGAGGATGAGGTAACGCCCGATGCCAATTTCCGCGATGACCTTGAGGCCGACTCCTTAGACTTGGTCGAATTGATTATGGGCTTCGAGGATAAATTCGGCGGACGAATCCCCGACGAGGACGCACGTGAGATCCAGACCGTCGGCGACGCCGTGAACTACATCGAAGAGAAGATGGCCACCCAAGGCTGAAACGATCAAACTGGTCAATTCTCCAGATCTTTCTAGATCAAAGGCCACCCCAGCGGTGGCCTTTTCTTCTTTGATGCGAGCAGGACGACCATGCGAATTGGACTACTTTCGGATACGCACGTACCGTACCGCGCGCCAGAGATCCCTCCAGAGGTGCTCGCAGCCCTGCGCGGCGTTGATTTGATCCTCCACGCCGGCGACGTTGACGAGCCGTGGGCGTTAGATCCACTGCGGGAGATAGCGCCGGTCCACGCCGTGCGCGGCAACCTGCATCTGCTGGATCGCTCTAGCGGTGGGCGTTCCCTGCCGGCGAGCGTGACGGTAGAAGCGGCCGGGCATCGCATCGCGGTGACGCACGGTCATCAGCTAGGGGCGCTTATGACGGGCTTATGGAAGGTGCGCTGTGCGTGGCGCAATCTGCGCGGGCACGCGGACTTCCCCGCCTACAATGAGGCGATTGTCCAATCGCTCTTCCGGCGCTTCCCGCAGGCGGATGTGATCGTCTTTGGACACACGCACAGCTTCTATACGACTCGCCGCGAGGGCGTGCTCGTGGTGAATCCCGGCGCTGCGATGGCGACCTCGTACTTCAATGCGCCGTACGCGCCTTCGGTAGCGCATCTGGTGTTGACGCCGGAGCAGCCGCCAGAGATCGAGCGAATTCCTATTGGCTCTTGTTGGTTTTTAGGTGAAATTGGGTGCGAATGATGCTCAGGCTCTAGTTACACCGAGCCTCACGAAGTTTTTCACAGAGAGAATCCTTTCTCCGTGCTTCTCTGTGCCTTCGTTGTGTCCAAATTAAACCGCTGGATGAACGGGGGATGATTTCACCTGATTTCCTATGGTAGTTCCAGAAATTAAAACCTCCCAAACCTGATGTTTTTCCCTCTGAAAACTCCCTGTTTTTGGGAGGCCTATATGAGCCATTCCTATTCCGCCGAGGAAATAAAGTCAGCTACCAACGATGCACGGATAGCTATGAACACAACCCCTACCCCAAGGGAGCCATCCCCACGAGGCGGCGTAAGCGCGGCTCTAGGGTCGCCAGCGCCGCCTCGAAATCGTCGCCCAGGTAGAGGCCGGGCACGATCATCTGCCATTTGGGCTGCTCGACGAAAATCCGCCCGCCGAAGGTGATCAGCGGTCGCCCTTCCTTTACGAGATCAGGCAGCGCGTCCGGCCACGCGGTCAGCGCCTCCGCCGTCTCCTTGCGCATCGCGGCCAGGACCACCGCCAGGGGATTGGTCTCGCGAATGAATTGGGCGAGGTCGTCCAGCGGCGTCGATTGCCCCAGGTAAGCGATGGGCCAGCGTCGCCGGCGCAGCAACGTCCCCAGGATCAACAACCCGCCCTCGTGCAACTCGCCCGGCGCGCACGCCAACACCGTTGGCGGCACCTCATAAGCCGGCGGGCCGGTGTGCAGCCACATCATCAACCGACTGCGTAGATATTGCGCGGCTAAGTGCTCCGTCGAGACGTTGATCTCACCCACTGCCCACGCCTCCCCAATATCGGCAAAGGTGGGCTGGATGATGTGCTCGATCAACGCTTCCGGCGGATAGGGCGCCAACGCCTCGCGAAAGATGTGCGTGGCGTGCGCCAAATCATTGGAGAGCAGCGCCGCGGAGAGCTGCTGCTGGATCTGCTCCAGATAGGACAACGCCTCGGCATTGGATAGCGTAGGGGAAGCTCGTGCTATGTCCGCTTCAGGGCTAATCGTCTCACCGCGTTCCTGACGCAGCCGTAGCGCCTCGATGGCGTGACGAGTCTGCATCCCCTGCTCGAGCCTGTCGCTGACCCATTGGAGGCGCTGCACGTCGTGCTCCGAGTAGAGGCGATGTCCGCCTTCACTGCGGGCCGGCTGCGGGAAATCGTAGCGCCGCTCCCAAGCCCGCAGCGTCGCCGGCGAGATACCCGTCCTCCGCGACACCGCCCCGATGTTATAAAGCGGTCGATCTGATTTGTTCATTGTCCTACCTCCGCACGGTTCTCAATCACCGCGCACGTTGATTTCCCTCCTTCAGTATACTGAATTTCCCAAATTTTGTCAATAAAACTTATACATATACTATACAAATACTTGACAATCAAACTCGGAAATGGTATACTCTGGACAATAAAGTTAAACGGTGTATTCTTAAAACGATGTGTGGCCTGACTCGCCGACAAGTAAAAATACAAATGATAACGAGGTGGCGCTTATGACAATCCAAATTATCACAGACAGCACCTGCGATTTGCCCGCCTCTCTGATCGCGTCGCACAAGATCACCGTCGTTCCCTGCTACATCAACATGGAGGGGCAAAGTTACCTCGACGGCGTGGAGCTTGCGCGCGAGGACTTTTACGCGCGCCTCCCGACCTGCGATCCATCCCCGACGACCTCGGCGCCGGGCATTGGCAATTTTATCGCGGCCTACACGCGGGCCGTCGCCGACGGCGCGGAGGCGATCCTTTCCATTCACATCTCCGCGCAATTGAGCAACGTCGTGAACGTGGCGCGCATCGCGGCGGAGGAGTTCAAGGCTGCGCCCGTGACCGTCATCGACGCGGGGCAGCTCACCATCGGCACGGGCCTGTTGGCGCTGACCGCCGCGAAAGCCGCCCTCAACGACCATTCGATGGCCGACATCTTGG
>JAAAOZ010000067.1 GCA_009908585.1 Chloroflexota bacterium | reverse complement strand
TACGGCACGATGGACAATAGCAACGACATTGCCCTGGGCGATGTGGACGGCGACGGCGCTTTAGATGTGGTCATCGCCAAGAGCTATAGCATGATCGGCAGCGCCAACGAGGTGTGGCGCAACCTGGGCGGGGGCGTTTTCACCCTCACCGTTAACGTTGGGATGACCAATACCTACGGCATCGCGCTGGGCGATGTGGACGGCGACGGCGATTTGGACGTCTGGGCGGCTAATGCCTACGTAGACCGTCTGTGGCTCAATGAGGGCGCCGGTGTCTTTACCGATTCGGGTCAAGCGTTAGATAGCTACGACAGCGGCGATGTGGCCTTGGGCGATCTGGACGGTGATGGCGATTTAGATGCGTTCGTCACGGGCAGAGCGAGTGTGACCTCCACCGTTTGGATGAACGATGGTCAAGGCATATTTCAGGAATCCGGCCCGACGGAGTATGTCACGGGTAACAGTATTTGGGACGTAGCCTTAGGTGATCTCGACGGCGATGGCGACTTGGACGCTTGGCTCTCGGTTTATTATGGGCATGATCAAATTTGGCTGAATAATGGCGTGGGCGAATTTGAGCCGCACCTGGCGCAAAATGCCTTGATGTTTACCACCGAGAACTACGATACGGAGTTGGGGGATTTAGACGGCGACGGGGATTTAGATGCTTACGTCGGCAATTGGGGCAGCAATGACCTCGTGTGGCTGAACGATGGCCACGCCAACTTCACCGCTAACGCTGTTCCCGGCAGCGCTGCCTCCACGTACGGCCAAGCGCTGGGCGATGTGGACGGCGATGGCGATTTGGACGCGCTCCTCGTCAATTATTTGATAGAGGGCAATGATGCGATCTGGCTTAATCAGGCCGCTGTCATCGCGACCGAGCCGGCGCCTAACGGCGTCACCGCCCCCGTGTGGGGGCCGGTGAGCGCGACTCTCTCCACGCCGCTGAGCCAGACAAGCGTCACTATGGAGAGCTTCACCGTCCACGCCGGATTCCACGGCGCCGTGGAGGGCGGTTTCAGCGCGCAGGGCATTGAATTCTCGCCGTACGTCTCCTTTATGCCCGGCGAACTGCTCCAGACCAGCATCACCTCCGGCGTGCTGGAAGCGACCGGCGTGCCTGTTGCGCCCTACGTCTGGCAGGCGCGCGTCGGCACTGAGTTCGCGACGGGCGAACTGACGGCCACAGGACAGAGCTTAGGCATTGCGCCCACCTATGATGTGGCCGTGGGCGATTTGAACGGCGATTTAGCGCTCGATGCTTTCTTCGCCATCAGCGGGACGAGCACGGTCTGGCTGAACGACGGCGCCGGCAACCTCAGCGATAGCGGGCAGAGCCTCAGCACGCCGTGGGCGAAGGATGTCGCGCTGAGCGATCTCGATGGCGATGGCGATTTGGACGCCTTCCTCGCGCAAGATGGCGTGGAGGATGGGGTATGGCTCAATGATGGCGCTGGCAATTTCTCGTATTTCCACGAGAGTAGCGTCGACTTGAGTTGGGAGAGGTTGTTGGGCGATCTAGACGGCGATGGCGACTTGGATGCCTATGTCATCAACAGCGGCCAACCCAACACGGTCTGGCTGAACAACGGCACCGGCGTTTTCTCGGATACGGGCCAGGCGCTGGGCAGCGAGGAGAGTCGCGGCGGCGATTTGGGCGATGTGGACGGCGACGGCGATTTGGATGTGGTCGCGGCCGGTCTCTTCCAGCCGAGTGTGCTCTGGCTCAATGACGGCGCCGGTAACTTCCCGCTCACCCGGACGATGGGGACCAGCGGTACCACGGATATTGCTTTAGGTGATATCGATGGCGATGGCGATTTAGATGCGTTCTTGGCCAATGAGTTCAAATCCACGAATGAGATTTGGCTCAATGATGGTGCGGGACAGTTTTTCGATAGCGCCCTGCGACCAGCAAGCTCGAACACGGCCAATGTGTTGTTGGGCGATCTCGACGGCGACGGCGATTTGGATGCCTTCGGCGCGAACCTTGGCGCGCAGAACACCATCTGGCGCAATGATGGCGGCACTTTCTCCGAGATTCCTCATCCGATGGCGGGGACGACCACGCGCGGCGCGGCCTTCGGCGATATGGACGGCGATGGGGCACTGGATGTCGTCTTGGCCAATGACGCGGCCGGCGTGGCGAACACCATCTGGCGGAATACGCCCGTGGCCACGGATGAGGTCTACGTCTCAGCGCTCAGCGGGGATGATAATGAGGGGCAAAATCACTGCGCCGATAGCGCCGCGCCCTGTCGCACCGTCGCGCACGCCATCGACATGGTGGAAAGAGGCGGGACGATCCGCGTCGCGCAGGGCACCTACACGGAGAACCTCTCGCTCTATGACGTCATCACGCTCGCGGGCGGCTACGAATCCGCCGGCTGGACGCGCGATATCCACACCTACGAGACAATCCTAGACGGCTCCGCGCATCAGACCGTGCGCGGCGACTGGGATGGCAGCGGCATAAAAAGCGCGTCCGTCATCTCCGATGGCGGGATGTACAAGATGTGGTATCACGGCTGGGATCTGGCCTACGACGGCTTCGGCCTGGCCACCTCCGGCGACGGGATCAACTGGACCAAAGCCGCCGACAATCCCGTCTACACCACGACGGACCATTGGGGCCATGTCAGCTATCCCTTCGTGCTCAAGGATGGCGCGACCTTTAAGCTATGGTACGCGGGCGACGGCGCGATCTACTACGGCGAATCCATTGATGGCCTCACGTGGGATGTCGATACCAGCGTGCCCGTGTTGGAAAGTACAGAGGGCGCGTGGGATGAGGCCGGCGTGAGCGCGCCGTTTGTTCTTCAACTCGGGCCTACTGACTATCGAATGTGGTATCAGGCTGAGTATCGGGATGGCATTGGCTACGCCACCTCGACGAATGGCATCTCGTGGACGAAACATCTCACGCCTGTGCTCACGCCTGGCGGGACAGGCGCATGGGATGAGACCGGCGTCGGTGATCCCAATATCTGGTTCGACGGCGGCGCCTATCACATGTGGTATGTGGGCATCTGGCAGGTGGGCTACGCTACCTCGACCGACGGCATCAACTGGACCAAATCCGTCAACAATCCCGTCTTCCTTCCTGGTGATAGTGGTGCGTGGGACGATGTTGACATCGCTGCGCCGAACGTCCTGTTCGATCAGGGCGAGTATCGGATGTGGTACGCGGGTTACGGCGGCTCGGATTTCAAGTGGCAGCGCGGCTATGCAGTTTCCCCTGATGGCATCATCTGGTCGAAGCATGAGGAGAATCCCATCCTGACGGCGGGTAATGGCGGTGAGTGGGGTCAGCCGGTCGTGACGTTGGATGAGGGCAGCGGGGGCAGTGTGATTGAAGGGTTCATCATCACGGGCGGCGATGCGAGGGACGCGGGCGGCATTGACGTCCTCGTGGATGATGTCATGATTCGCAAGTGTTACCTCTCCCATAACACCGCTGATTCCGACAATCATCACAGCGCGGGCGCCGCGATCCGCGCCAGCGACACCTTGCGGGTTGAGGATAGCATCTTCCTCGAGAATCACACCAAGTGGGCCGGCGCGAGCGCGATTCGCGCGATGACGCTTGCCTTGACCAACACGTTGATCGTGGACAATCACGGTGACCCGGCTCTCAATGGCGGGGGCCGCTTTATGAACGTCACCGTCGCGGATAATGACGGCGGCGTGGCATATAACCCCCATGTCACCAGCACACTGCGTGTTATCAACAGCGTTCTCTATCATAATGGATATGCGATCTCAGGTTGGGGCGAGGCCATCAGCGTGACCTACTCCGATATTGAGGGCGGCTGGCCTGGCGAGGGCAATTTAGAAGCCGCGCCACGGTTTATCGATCCTGCCAATCACGATTATCATCTACAAGCTATGTCCCCCTTGATCGATGCGGGGACGGCAAGCGGTGCGCCTAGCTACGACCTTGACGGCACGATGCGCCCGCAAAACAGCGGCTTTGACATCGGCGCCTATGAGGCGCTCGAAATGTTCACCTGGTGGGTGACTGATCCCGTCGACAGTGGGCCGGACACGTTGCGCGGTCTCCTTGCCGGAGCGGGGGGCGGGGATACGATTCTCTTCGATCCGGGCGTCTTCCCGCCCACCTCACCCACAACGATCTCGCTCCTCACCCCCCTGCCCAGCATCGAGATGGGCGATCTGACGATAGACGGTAGCGACGCGGGCGTTATCATCGACGGCAGCCAGGTTGGATCGACGCCGGAGACGCTGCTACTGGATGAGGTGAGCATGCGCGTGGACGGCGGCCCCGATCTCATCGTCAACGGCGGCTTCGATGCGGGGACGGAGCATTGGCGGCCTTGGGACGATGAGGCCGGTGCGGTGCGGGGCATCAACACGACGGAGCCTTACATCTCGCCGAACGCCTACTCGTGGAAGACGGTCGCGCGCGTGGGCAGCGGGCGAACCTTTTATGACACAACGGCGACCGATGCGCCGCTGGATGGGCCGCCTCCACCGACTAGCACCGTGTGGATCACGGCCACGGGCGGCGTGACGGTTGAAGTGGATTTCTGGTATCGATATGAGAGCGGCGCTCTGACCCTCAAGCTCTGGGGCCTGCGTCCTGATGGTTCGCGGTATTGGTTCGGTGATCAGCGTTTCGATGCCGCACCGATGTGGACGCAGGGTGTATATCGTGCCGTTCTCCCTAACGATGTCGCGGCCTTCGCGCTGGAGATTAACTTCGATCATTCAGACGGTTGGACGCCTGGTCTATCGCTCGCCTCGGATAATAACACCGTGCGCGGCCTGCAGATCTCGGGCTTTCCTCATCATGGCATCGCTGTCACCGGCAGCGGCAACCAGATCGGCGGGGATCGTAGCATCGGCGCGGGCCTGCTGGGGCAAGGGAACCTCATCAGTCGAAATGGCGGCAACGGCGTGGACATCGGCGGCAGCGGCGCGATGAGCAATACCGTTCTCGGCAACTACATCGGCACGGACGCGAGCGGCATGCGCCGCCGGGGCAATGCCCAAGCGGGCGTCGATCTCTGGAATGGTGCGCGATACAACCGCGTCGGAGGCAACACTCCTACCACCCGGAACTTGATCAGCGGCAACGGCGAGGACGGCGTGGATATCGGCATGAGTGGCACGATGAGCAATACCGTCATCGGTAATTACATCGGCGCCGATGCCAGCGGCAGCGCCGCGCTCCCCAATGTGTACAACGGCATCTGCATCGATGGTGGCGCCAGTTCCAATCGCATCGGCGGCGCGACGGCGGCGAGCGAGAATCTCATCGCGTACAACGATGGCCATGGCATCGCGATGCATGACGCCGCGACCCATGGGAACGCACTGCTGCGCAATCGAATTCACAGCAACGGCGCGCTGGGCATCGACCTGGGCGGAGATGGCGTCACACCCAACGATAGGCTGGACGT
>JAAAOZ010000165.1 GCA_009908585.1 Chloroflexota bacterium | reverse complement strand
GGCGTGAACGTCAGATCCGCCCCATCCAAAGAGCCGAGGTATTATCCGACGTACAAAAGCTCCGAAGGCGGCGTCTGCATCGAGATGAGCAGCGCCTGTTCCGCGCCAAAATCGATCCAGTTCGGGCATTCCCACATCGTCCCCGTCCAGAACGGCTCGGTCCGCTGCGCATCGCCGATCAGTAGCGGACGCACATAGCGCCAATGGAGCAGATCCTCCGATTGATAGAGCAGGATCATCCCGCCCTGATCGACGAGCCGCGAGCCGATGACCATGTACCAGCGGTCGTCACCGCGCCAGACGAAGGGATCGCGAAAATCCCCACCCGTGCGCGCCCGTATCGAGTCCGGCGGCCCCTCGATGACGGGGTTCAGCGGATGCTTCTGCCAGGTCATCAAATCATCGTCGCTGGTCGCCAGACAGACAACCTGGGGATCCACGCCGGTGTAAGCCATCGTGGGCACGCCATCGTGATCGATGGCACAGCCCGACCAGCAGCCCTCCGCATCCGGCCCGCCGGGCGTGGGCGCGAGCGCGATAGGCCAATCCCGCCAGTGGACCAGATCCTCGCTGACGGCATGGCCCCAATGAATCGAGGCGTGAAATGCGCCGTTGGGATTATATTGATAAAAGAGATGATAGCGTCCCCGCCACTGGATAAGGCCATTGGGATCGTTCATCCAATTAGCCGGCGGTAGGAAGTGGTACTGGGGCCGATGGGGGTCTTGGTAGTCGCGCTCCGTTGCGAGTCGCACTTTCCGCAACCTTGTTTCTGTTGATGATGTCATGCTTTCGTCTCCGTATATTCTTCATGTAACAAGTGGCAGCCCGTGATGGGCTGCCACTCGGTTTGTCATGCTATTGTCTTACCCTAATTACTTCAAGGGATGGGGGTGAGATTACTCCCGGTTGCGGATCGCAGCGTGGGCGGCGGCCAAGCGGGCCACAGGCACGCGGTAGGGGGAGCAGCTCACGTAATCCAGGCCAACGCGATGGCAGAAGTCGATGGATTTCGGCTCGCCACCGTGCTCGCCACAGATGCCAATTTCGAGATCGGGGTTGGCGGCTTTGCCTTCCTCGACGCATATCTTGACCAGGCGGCCAACGCCTTCCTGATCCAACACCTGGAAGGGGTTCTCGGGCAGAATGCCCTCATCGACGTACTGCATCAGGAACTTGCCCTCAGCGTCGTCGCGGCTGTAGCCGTAGGTCATCTGGGTCAGGTCGTTGGTGCCGAAGGAGAAGAACTCCGCTTCCTGGGCGATCTTGGCGGCGGTCAGGGCCGCGCGCGGGATCTCGATCATCGTGCCGAACATCAGGGGCACTTCGACGCCCTCTTCTTCCATCACCTCTGCGGCGACCTCTTCCAACTTCTTGCGCTCGATCTTCAGCTCGTTGACGTGCCCCACTAAGGGGATCATAATCTCCGGGTGAACATCGACGCCGCGCTTCTTGCAGCGGCAGGCGGCCTGGACGTAGGCGCGGGTCTGCGTTTCCGTCAGCCCCTTGTACATAATGCCCGCGCGGCAGCCACGCAGCCCCATCATCGGGTTGACTTCCCACATGCCGTTGACGAGTTCAAGCATCTTCTCTTTCTCGGCCAGTTCGTCAGATTTCGGCGCTTCGATGCGCAGGCGCGTGACCTCTTCGATCAACTCCTCACGGGAGGGCAGGAATTCGTGCATTGGCGGATCGATCAGGCGCATAATGACGGGCTTGCCGTCCATCGCCGCAAAGAGTTCCTCGAAGTCCTTTTCCTGGACGGGGAGGATATCGGCCAAGGCGGCCTCGCGCTCTTCGTCGGTCTTCGCGATGATC
Organism: Chloroflexota bacterium; assembly: GCA_009908585.1. Taxonomy (GTDB): domain Bacteria; phylum Chloroflexota; class Anaerolineae; order B4-G1; family SLSP01; genus JAAAOZ01. The sequence continues at coordinate 3,628 of JAAAOZ010000165.1, read as the reverse complement.
ATATTCACGACAGCCTCGCGGGCCGCTTCATCGAAGAACATGTGCTCGGTGCGGGCCAAGCCGATGCCCTCGGCGCCCATCATCACGGATTCGCTGGCGCCTTCGCCATCGTCGGCGTTAGCGCGCACGCCCAGGACGCGGACCTCATCGGCCCACTCCAGCAGCGTGATCAGCTCTTCTTGCTCCTCGTACTCCGCCTTGATCAGCGGGACTTTCCCCGCGTAAACCTCACCATTGAAGCCATCGATGGAGATGACGTCGCCCTCTTTGACGACCTTGTCGCCAACGGTGAATTGGGCGCGGTTGACATCGACGGAAATCTGCTCACAGCCGACGACGGCGGGCAGGTTGCTGCCACGCGCGACGACGGCGGCGTGCGAGGTCGCGCCACCCTTCTGGGTCAGGACGCCCTTGGAGGCCAACATACCGGGCACCTCATCGGGGACCGTCTCCGGGCGGACCAAAATCACATCTTTGCCCTCTTCGGCGGCCTCTTTGGCGCGCTCCGCGTCAAAGACGGCGATGCCGACGGCGGCGCCGGGCGAAGCGTTCAAGCCCTTGGCGATCAAGTCCTTCTCGGCCTTGGGATCGAAGCTGGGGCGCAGCAACAGTTCGACGTGCATCGGCTTGACGCGCTCTAGCGCGGTCTCTTTCTCAATCACACCCTCTTCACACAGATCGACGGCGATCTTGACGTGCGAGGCGCCGGTGCGCTTGCCCGTGCGGGTCTGCAACATCCAGAGCTTGCCGCGCTCGATGGTGAACTCCATATCCTGCATATCTTTGTAGTAATTCTCCAGCATATCGACGATCTCCAAGAATTCTTGGTAGACCTCGGGCATCATCTCTTCCAAGCTGGGGAACCGGTTGGCGCGCTCTTCTTCGGAAATGCCCCGTTCCTTGGCCCACTCGCGGGAGCCTTGGAGGCTGATCCGGTGCGGGGTGCGGATACCGGCGACGACGTCCTCACCCTGTGCGTTGGGCAGGAACTCGCCATAGAGGTACTCGTGCGCGCCGGTGGCGGGGTCGCGGCTGAAGGCCACGCCGGTCGCGGAGTCTTCGCCCATATTGCCGAAGACCATCGTCTGCACGTTGACGGCGGTGCCCCAATTGTGGGGGATGCCTTCGTGATCGCGGTAAGCGACGGCGCGCTCACCATTCCAGGAATCAAAAACCGCCTTGATCGAAAGTTCCAACTGCTTGTACGGATCGGTGGGGAACTCTTCGCCAAAGCGCGCTTTGTACATCTTCTTGTACTCTTCCACCAGCCACTTCAGGCCCTCGAGGCTGACCTCGGTATCCAGCTCGACGCCCTCTTTCTCCTTCAGTTCTTCCAGCTTTTCCTCAAAGTGAAGGCGGCTGTAGCCCATCACGATGTCGGAGAACATGCTGATGAAGCGACGATGCGCGTCGTAGGAGAACCACTCGTTGTCGGTCAGTTTGGCCAATGAGGCGCGGGTCTCATCGTTGAGGCCCAGGTTGAGGACGGTGTCCATCATACCGGGCATCGACACGCGCGCGCCGGAGCGCACGGAGACCAGCAGCGGATTCTTGCCCTCACCGAAGGTCTTGCCAGTCTGCTCCTCAATATCCTCGAGGGCTTCCAGCGTCTGATCCCACATACCTTCAGGAAGCTCGTTCGTTTCCATGTACTCGATGCACGCTTCGGTGGTGATGGTAAAGGCCGGGGGCACAGGTGCGCCGGCCGCTGTCATCGCCATCAAACCGGCGCCCTTCCCTCCGAAGATTTCTTTCATCTCCAGAAGTTCCGGGTCGTGTCCCAATACCTTAGTGTATTCGGACTTGCCGTTTCGCGCGAGATAAACCCATTTCTTGGTCATACTACTCTTTCCTCCCTAGTTTTTAGTTAAACAGACATCTTTATAAGTATACAAGAAAGCACGATAGATACAAGAGGGCTGTTTGAGCCACTTTCCTATCATGCTACATCCAAGCGATGCTTACAAATACGAATCAGACAACCTTTCATTGCTCGATCTGGTCGCTCACAATGACGCGCCGCTGCAACACATACCAATCCTGAATGCTGTTGAAACGATCCCCGGTTTTCATCAACGGACCGAGCTGCACATCGTTGACGCGGAAGTCCACCCCATAGGTGTAGATCGGCACGTAGAGGGGCAGCGCGGGCACGTGCTCCATAAAAATCTGCTGGAACTCGTGATAAAGCGTCACCCGCTCCTCCCGGTTGACCGTGATGCGGGCCTGCTCGATCACCTCGCTGATGCGCCGATGCTGGAATCCGGCGTAATTCTGCCCATCGGTGCGCTGCGTCTCGTGCCATAGGGGATAGGGGTCTGGATCACCGGGGAGGACCAGACGCCTGATAGCTGCGAGATTCCAACGCGCCGCTGAGGGCAAGCGGCGGGACTTCCTGCACCGTCACTGAGATACCCAGCGAGGCCCATTGCTCCGCGATGAATTCCGCCACGGCAATATCGCGCTGATCGTTCGCCGCCGTAAGTTGGAAGGTGAAGGAATCGCCTGCTGCGTTGCGCAACGTCTCCGTCACCGCGTCGCGACGCCATCCGGCCTCGGCCAACAGCGCTTCGGCGCGCTCCAGATCGTGGGGATAGGCGGGCACGCCCTCGGTGGTGTAGGCCCACGTCCCCGGCAGCAGCGGCGTCTCCGGGATGATGGCCTGACCGCGCAGCACCTCATCGATCAGCGCGCGGCGATCCAGACCGTAGAGCAGCGCCTGGCGCACCGGCCCCTCGTCGAAGGGCAGCGTGTCCGTCATCAACTCGTTGAAGTAGAGCATTGACATCTCGGCCATCGGCGCGGAGTAGAGCTGAAAGTCCTCCTCAGCGAAGGCCTGGGGCAACAAGCTGCTGGGAATTTGCGCGACGCCCTCCACCTGATCCTGCTGATAGGCTTCCAAGGCTGCGCGTGGCGTGGGATAGAAGCGCAGGATCACATTCTCCAGGTAGGGGATTTCGCCGTAATAGCGCTGGAAGCGCTTGAGGTTCACGGCGGTAATCTGTCCATCCTCGGTTTCGACCTCGGTCAATCGAAACGGCCCCGTCCCCACAGGCGCGCGGTTGAAATCCAGCGAGGGCAAATTCACGGCCTGCACGCCCTCCAGCTTGTGAACCGGCAACAGACCAATGGTGGTGTAGTCCAAGAAGGGAGCGTAAGGTTCAGCCAAGATGAAGTGGACGGTGTAATCATCCACCTTCTGAGCCTCGACGGAGCGCCACAACGCGCCGATATCCGGCGGCCCAGGATAGTCGGGATCTTGGAGCAGCGAGACGGTGAAGAGGACATCGTCGGCGGTGACGTAGGCGCCATCGTGCCAGAGAGCCTCGGTGTTCAGTCGGAAGGTGTAGGTGATACCGGTGGGGTCAATCTCCCAGCCGAGCGCCAGATCGGGGACGACCTCACCGTGGGCCCCCAAGCGCGTCAGCCCACTGAAGGTCAACGATGTGACATCGCTATCCGCATCGTTGTAGAAACTGAGGAGCGGATTGAGCGTCTGAGGATAGCCGCCCACACTCTCCACATAGGTGCCGCCCGGCGCCGGACGAAATTCCGTGGTGTAGGTAGCCGCCATGTAGAACAGGAACGCCGCGGTGAGTAGAAAACCCACCCCGACCAGCAGCACTTG
>JAAAOZ010000355.1 GCA_009908585.1 Chloroflexota bacterium | reverse complement strand
GTTACCGGGGCCAACAGCGGCAGGATGATGTGGCGGAAGGATTGGAAGCCGGTGCAGCCATCCACGCGCGAGGCATCGATCAGCTCTGGATCGATGCTTTGCAGGCCGGCCAGGTAGAGGATCATCACGTAGCCGACCTGCCGCCAGATGGCGACCACGATGATCGACCACATCACCAGATTTTTGTCGCTCAACCACCCTTGCGCCAGCGAATCCAAGCCGACGGCGCGCAGCACCGAGTTGATGAGGCCGTTGGCCGGATGGTACATCCACGACCAGATCAGGCCACAGACGACAAGGGAGAGCACCATCGGCGAGTAAAAACTGGCTTTGAAGAACTTCGCGCCGGGGATGGATTGATTGAGCGCGACGGCCAATCCCAGCCCCAGCACGACAGGGATGGTGATGAAGCTCACAATCCATCTGAGGTTATTCTTCAGGGAGATGTAAAAAACCGGATCTTGGAAAAGTTTCTCATAATTGCGTAGGCCAATGAAGATTGGCTGGGTCAGGCCATCCCATTTCGTCAGGCTCAAGTAGAAGGTATAGAACATCGGGCCGATGACCCAGAGCAAGTAGATGGCTAATGGGATGATCAAAAAGAGGTAGGGCGTCAGCTTGTTTACGATTCCTCTGCGCATATTGTTTATCCTCCCGTAAAATTGATAACAGGATTGGTTTGGTTTCCCCAGGAGAATTAGAAGCGTGTAGGGGCGCGGCTAGCGCCCCTACACCTGTAAGTCAATTTAGTTGCGCGTGGATTATTCTTCCTCCGCTTCGAAGATCTCTTGGCGGGCTGTCTCCAGTTGGTTCAGGATGTCGTCGATGTCTCCGGGATTGTCCCAGAACTGCATAAAGCCGTTCATGCCTTCGTCCGCCATCTCTGGCGTGGTATCGCGGTCATAGAACTGTGCGACGAAGTCCGCGCCTTCGATCAACTCGACACCCTCCTGCTGCACCGGGGTGTAGAGATCCCTATCGACGCCGGAGTGGGTGCCCAAGCGGCCCAACTCTTCGATCATGTACTCCTGCGCCTCGACGCCGCCGAGGTAGGCCAAGAACTGCTTGGCTGCCTCTTCGTGCTGCGCGTTCGCCGCGATGAAGAAGCCATCGGTGGGGGCGTCTTCGCCAATCGGAACCTCTGGATCGATGATGGGGAAGCGGAAGAAGCCCAGGTCGTCCTCGAGTTCGTCGGGGTAGCTGTCTCGTATGAAGTCGCCCATCAGGTACATCGCCGCTTCGCCGTTGATCATGAACTGCAACGCCTCAGACCAGCTATAGGCGGCGGGGTTCTCGATGAAGTAGCCATTCTCGATGAGGGGTTGCCAGTAGTCGGTGAAGACGGTCTTCACGCGCGGATCGTCATATTGCTCCTTGCCCAGCATCAGGTCGATGTGGAACTCGGGGCCGTTGACGCGCATGTTCAGGTAGTCGAACCAGGCAGCCGCCGTCCAGCGGTACTTCGTCCCGATGGCGAGGGGAGCCACGCCGTTCTCTTGGAGCGTCTCGCAAACTGCCAGGAACTCTTCCCAGGTCTCCGGCTCTTCCAGGCCATATTCCTCAAAGGTGGACTTGCTGTAATAGACGGCCCACCAATACCAGCTTGAGGGCACAAAATACTGCTTGTCGTCCACCGTGCTCATCGCGCGGAAGCCCTTGGGATAGCTCTCGTTCCAGCCTTGCTCTTCCCAGACATCGCTGATGTCCATGATCAGGCCGCGATCAATGAAGAAGCGGGCGCGATTCCCGGCGAACCAGGTCATCACATCGGGCGGCGTGGAGGCCGTCAAATAGGCGCGAATGGCCTGCTTGAAATCCTCGTGCGCCACGGTGCTGTGTACCACATCGATATTGGGGTTTTGCTCCTCGAACATCGCGACCAATTCCGCATCGACTTCCCGAGGCGCGGGGTCGCTCATATAGGAGTTGTAGATCACGATGTTCTTCTCAACGGGTACCTCTTTCTCAACCTCGACGGTGCGCTCCACCTCGACCTCGACGGTGCGTTCTACCTCGACCTCGACGGTGCGTTCTACCTCGATGATCTCTGGCGTCGGGGTCGCACAAGAGGATAGAATCCCGATCAGGGCCAGTAAGGCCGCTACCGCAAACAACGTCTTTTTCATCTCTTCCTCCATGGTATGTTTTGGATACTTTGGATGTTTGGTTAAAAATTTTCAAGGGACGATCAACTTCAAGATGTTTCCCGTTATGCTTTACGTCAGATCGATAACCACCTCCCTCTTTCTCTCTCTTCTGTCAACCTAAGATCATCTTCTGGGATGATCCGATGACCTGCGCTGAGTTTATGTTATCCCTCAGCGACCGGCCCGGTCGAGCCGCGCACAATCAGCTCCGTTGGCAACACAATCGGCTGATTGGGCAGGGTCCGTTCCTCCATCAAATCGAACAGTAACCGCGCGGCCTGATGGCCCATCTCTAAGGCCGGTTGGCGCACGGTCGTCAGCGAAGCAATTTCAGCTGTGGGAATATCATCGAATCCGATGACGGAGATGCGTTGGGGCATGGGGATGTCGTGTTCTATCAAGTAGCGGAGCACGCCGGTCGCCATTCGATCATTCAGGGCGAAGATCGCGGTGGGGCGGGGGTCGAGGGCCATCAATTTGGTCGTTGCTTGATAACCGCTCTCCGGGGTAAGATTCCCTTCGACGATCAAGTCGGGGTCGAGCGTCAGGCCGTGATCCGCCATCGCCTGCCGGCAGCCGATGATGCGCTTGCGAAAGGCCGTCGGCGCCTGGTCGGTGCCATCGATGATGCCGATGCGCCGATGGCCGAGGCTCAACAGATGCATCATCGCCTGGCGAGCGCCGCCGTAGTCGTCGGCGTGGACGATGCGCGCGCCGTGGTGCTGCGCTTCGGCGTAGCCGAGCGTCACCCATGGATAGCCTAACCGCTCCAGCAGCGCGAGCCCGTCGTGCGTGGCCATCGTCTCGATTACGATGGCGCCATCGACGTAGCCCGCGCGGGTCAGGCGCTTGTAGGCGGCCAACTCGTCCGGCTGGGTCGATTCTAGTTCGTCGCATAACTGGCCGGTCGAAAGCACGAGGCTCACGTTGCGCTGCCCGGCGACGTGATCGACGCCGCACATAAAGCGCAATAAATGGGGATCGGAGAAAAAGACATCGGAGGTGTAGGGGACGACCAGGCCGATGCTGTTGGTGCGGCTGTGGACCAATCCGCGCGCGGCGGGGTTGGGATGATAATCTAGCTCAGTGATGGCCTGCTGCACCCGTTGACGGGTCTCATCCGCGACGTTGCCTTTTTTGTTGATGACCCGCGAAACCGTTTGGCGCGAGACATCGGCGTAGGCCGCCACATCTTTGATGGTCACACGTTTCCGTCTCATCGATTTCCAATCAACTCGCACTTGCTATGAGCCTGAAATATCAGTGATGTACGTCGATGTATCAGAACAGAAGCAAATTAGGGGATTCATCTTTGTGATTTTGTAACGTGTCGCGTGATTTCACGTGAACGTTCACACTCTTAGTGTAACAGATGACCAGGCGCTTGTCAAGGGGCAATTGGATCAAATTTCTCTCTTCTTTTGAAGAGAGAAATTTGATCTTGGCAGTTATGAGCCGGTAGGCTCATAACTGCATCTTTGGGAGGATGGTTCTATGCCTTGATCTTCGCTCCGAGTATCTGTTTGGTTTTATGAGCAGGTCAAGGTGCAACGCACTCGAACTAAAGAAAAGTGCTGCCTCATGCAGTCTATGCTTGGTGATAAGCCCAAAAGTGCGTTGCACCTCACAAGGCTAAACGATGACCGCTCCGAATCTTACGCCAACGGCTCGCCGCAGTGCTGACAGTAGGCGGGCGATAGATCGGCGGGGACGAATTGCTCGTGCCCGCAGGCGGCGCAGGTGCGCAGCGGGCGCATATCGTAGCCGCAGCCGGGGCAGAAATCGAAGTCGTGGGGCATCTGGCGGGCGCAGCGCGGGCAGTGATGGGTCTCTCGGGGAGCGCTTGGCGCGACGGGCGTTGGCGACGGAGGCGCGGCTTCGGCCTCTGGAGCCTCCTCCGCTGCGATTTCGTCCGCCGAGGGCGCGACGGGACGGCGCGCGTAGAGCGCCATAAAGGTTCCCACAAGTAGGACGCCGCCCAGCGTGCCCAGCAGCATCGTCCACGGGGTGAAGATGCTCAGGGAGAAGATGCCCAAGAAGAGGACGAGTAGCCATCCGGCGCGCCACCACGTTTGCTCCCAGCCGGCGGCCAAGCCTAAGAAGGCCAGGATCAGGCCGGCGGTGACGAGCAGCGAGATGGCGGCGGCCAGCGGCAGCGGAAGTATGCCGCTGAGGAAGGTGAGGGCGGGGTAGAAGAGTGTCATCGCCACGCCGATGAGCAGATAGCCTTCGAGGCGGAGGGGCACGTCGGCCAAGGCGAACCAGCCGGCCAGGGCGGCCAGGAACAGCCCCACGATGAAGGGCGCCAGCCCGGCCAAGGTCGCGAAGTCGTCCTGCAATTGAGCCAGGCGCTGCGCAAATCCCAAGCGCTGGGGCAGCTCCAGGCGGATGTTGCGCCCCGGCACCAGCCCCTCGTAGGCCCAGATGAAGCGCTCGCCGTCGCTCTCGCTATCATCTGTGATCTCCGTGGTGGGCAGCGCCGACTTGGGCACCGTGCTGCCCGCGAGGCCGTTGACCGTCACCTGGACGTCCAACGCATCGAAGCGCCGATCCTGGCTCAGGGCGTAGGTGAAGCTATTCGCGCCATCTGCGCGGTAGTTGATGACGATGTCGTGCGTGTCGCCCGCCTCCATCACCGTCTGCCAGCGGATGTCGCGAATGGTGTAGCGCGCTTCGGGCGGCGCGACGCCATCCACCAGAAAGCTCACCTCGTGGAGGGTCTCCAGGTTGCTGGGGAAGGGGAAGACCAGCTCGACCGTAGCGGTTACGGCGGGGCCGGGGTAGGTGAGGTGATAGCTGCTCTCGAAATCTAACTCATAGACCGTGGCGCTGACGCCCTCACTCTCCTCGTACCGGGCGTCCAAGCGCGCGCGGACGTGGCTCTCCCAATCGGTGAAGTTCGCGGGCTGCATCTGCACTTCGCCGTTGGTCGTCTCGGCGTCGATCACCAGGTTGGTCACCAGCGGCGCTTGCACCACGCTGCGCTCGTAGTTGTAGCTCAGGAAATCCGCTTGCTTCGAGGTGTAGGCCTGCGTCGAGAGATCCAACGCGATCCCCAGGTAGACGATGAAGATGCCGCCCAAGGTCAATAGCAGAGCGCCGCGCACGGCCCATTTTCCGATTTTGGTTTCTGTGAACATAATTTTCCTCTCTATATCTCTCGTTTTATTTCCTCATTGGGAACCCTTGCGAAGGTTGCGCAAATGACCTCAAAAGGTCCGTATTAGGTGCAGTGAGCAGGTTCATCTGTTTACCAAAATTCCTGTGAACCTTCGCAAGGGTAGGTCTAATTTTCACGCGGAGGCGATGATGCCGTCGGTCACGCGGAGGGTGAGGGCGCGATGGCGGAA
>JAAAOZ010000078.1 GCA_009908585.1 Chloroflexota bacterium | reverse complement strand
GCGCGAAGCCAGGCAGCGCTGCCACCATCACGATTCCAAAAAGCAGTGCCACAAACAGCATCGAACGTTTGTTCTGGCGCGCACGTCGTCCTAGGAACGCGATAGGCGGCACGGAGAGCGCGGCTAACGGCCCTAAAAATCGCCATGGAAATTGATAGAAAGCGAGACCCGGTACGATCTCCCACACGCGCGTGCTGAATGGGGTGATGAGAAAGAGGCATGTCGCTCCACTCGCCACGTAAAACGCTAACGAGCGAAGGAACTTCTGCTTGAGCGCCAGGAGAGCGCCCAGCACAAATAGCAAGCTCTGGACTAAGCCGAAGGTCATCGGGACATAGGGGACAGTTGTGCCCCAATCCAATTGAGGCAGCGGGGCCAAGAGTTCTTCAGGCATAACGAAGTGATTGCGAAAATCGTAGTGTCCTTCCCCGGCCACGTCCAATTTGATATGCGACCGCTCTATCAGAAAGGGCAACCAGAAGTAAGCGGTCAGTCCCACAATGAGCACACCAGCCAATAGCGCCCGCCAGAAGGCCGTGCGCTCTCCAAGTCCTATCCAGTGCCATAAGGAGAGTGCCATCAAAAGGATCATCGTGGTAAGGCCGCTCAGATTGTGACTGAGAAGCACACCCCCAGCGCTTAGGATAGCGATAACAAAACTCGCCTTGTCGCCGCCGTCCCAGAGAGTTTCCCAACTCCACAAGGCCCAGGGAATCAAGGCGACGGCGAAGACCTCGGCCAAGTTGCCCCGGATATGGGGATTGATCAAGAAAATGTAGGGGCTGAAGGTGAAGGCAGCGGCCCCTAAGAGGCCCCCACCCTGTCGCCCGAATTTTTTCCCAAAAAGATAAGCGCCCACTGCACCGAGCACCTGAGAGAGGATAAAGAGCCGCTTTGCGCCAGTGGCTGCGTGCTGGGGGTGTAGCAATGTCAGCCAATTACCCAGATGATAGGTCAGCGGCGCGTAATAATTGAAGATGGGATAGCCATGCCCGTGGTAGAAATCAGGCGCCCAGCGAGGATAGAGGTTCCCGGCTCGTAGGCTAAAGCCCAATTCAGCGATCCGAAAGATATGGAGTTCGGCATCTGTAGCGCCGGGCAAACCAGGATTGACCAAGAAGGGCCATGAGGCGATGAGACCTAGGGCTATCGCCAGAAAAAAGCCCAAATCGAATGTGGGTCGAGACAGTTTATTTCGCATAGTCTATTTCTTATCTTATTGGAAAAGTAAAAATCGAACCGTTTTTACGCCAAGCTTTATGACTACGCGAAATAAACTCAGAAAACACGATTTTCACCGCGCTACTCAACCTGTTCAAACCGCAACCCATGCCCACGCACGGTCACAACATACTCGTGATCTGGGTTCAGTTCCGCCAGGCGCTCTCGCAAACGATAAACCAACGCATCGACGGCCTGATCCGTCACGCCGCCCACTGCATCCGGCCAGACCGTCTCGATAATCTCCTGCCGGGTGACAACCCGGCCGCCCGAAGAAGCCAGTAAGTCAAGCAGGGCAAATTGGGCCGGCGAGAGCGGCGGATCCAATTCCTCACGCCCCAAGCAGACGCGGCGCGTCGTAGGATGCACTTTCAATTCGGAGTCTGAGGCCTCTGATACCACAGCACTTTCACCCTCTAAAGATTCCAATGGCAACGTCGCGTCGCCGGCGACAAATCCCATTTGCACCGTCTTCGCCAAATTGATCTCATCGCCGTCGCGAAGACGATAGGGCTGCTCACGCACCGGTTCGTCGTTCACGAAGGTGCCATTTTTGCTCCCCAGATCCCGCAGGAGATAGCCACGCTCATCACGCTCGATGCGCACGTGGTATCGTGAGATTTGCCGCTCCAACATAACAATATCACAGTCCGATCCGCGCCCGATGGTCACGGTATCGCTGTCCAAGGGCCATCGCGTGCCCGCCAGTGCACCTTTATAGATGATCAAAAACGGATGATTCTCCTGCTTTACTTCGTCCATGAACTCTCCTTTAATACCGCTATTCGAAACCTTGACATGCATCCTAACCGGGTTATGATCAATATCATAATGGCAAAGCTACTGGCTTCCCAAACCCTGCTCAAAAACAGGTATAAGATCGTCGGGCCAATTGGTCAAGGCGGGATGGGCGCTGTCTATCGCGCCGAAGATACGCTCTTGACCGGGCGCATCTGTGCCATCAAGGAAATCGCGCCCGACCCAGATATGGAGGAGACGAGCCGCCAGCAAATCCAGGAGCAATTCCGGCAAGAAGCCTCGGTACTGGCCCGATTGGATCATCCTAATTTGCCTAAAGTCTCCGATTATTTCACCCAGAAAGGCCGCGAGTACCTGGTGATGGATTTTGTGCCGGGTCACGATCTGCGCGAGTTGATCACGCATGCACAGCAAGATGAGGGATTTCTGAAAGAAGCGCAAGTGCTGGATTGGGCCGATCAATTGTGCAGCGCTTTGTCCTATCTGCATCAGCAAAATCCGCCCATCTTACACCGCGATATTAAGCCCTCCAATATCAAACTCACCCCCTCTGGCCTGCTCAAGTTGGTGGATTTCGGCCTGGTCAAAGTGCTGACACACGATGAAGCGCGCACGATCACGGTCGTTCAAGGGCGCGGCACCGCCGCCTACACGCCGCTGGAACAATATGGGGGCGATGACACTCATACGGATACGCGCAGTGATATTTACGCCCTAGGCGCGACCCTCTATCATCTCCTGACGGGGAAACCGCCAGCCACAGCTCGCGAGCGCTTTCTCGAGCCAGAACTGCTGGCCCCACCGCGCGAGATCAATCCACACATCCGGCCAGCCGTTGAGCAAACCATCCTCGCTGCACTGGCGCTGCATCCCGGCGACCGGATCGCGGACATCGAGACCTTCCAAAAGATGCTACACCAATCCGCCGGACCACTCAATACCAAGCCCTTTGTGTTGCCCGCGCGAGATTTGGATGACGCTGTCCGCTCCAACCTCCCCTTGATCCTCATCGCCTTCAGCCTGCTGGCAATTGCGATCTTACTAACGCCTTGAAGGCGCCTCCTGTAACTCGCGCCGCAGAAAGTCGGCCCTCATCGCGATCAACAACACAAGCGCTCCCATCCCCAACGTGATACCACTCGCCACAAATTCTTGCCGCGCTATCCCATAATACCAGGCTGGAATCTGGAATCGCCCCACAGCAATCCAGATCACATAGGTCGCCAAGCTACCGATAGCGCCCAGAAGACCAAAATGCATCGCGACCTCGGCCGGCATCTTGCGCTCGCGCCCCCAGATAATCCCCAGCACCATGACGGCCACTGTCCCCATCAAAGCCCATCCCAGGAGCCGCCATCTCTGCGGCCTCGGCAATCGAATTGGCTCTGGAAGGCGCTGATCTTTGGGTAATTCTGGCTGGAGTGTGGGCGTTGCGGTTTCTTCCTCAACTTCAGCAACTTCAACAGAAGGCGTAGGCGCCGGCGTTGGCGTGCTGGAAAAGACGTCCACAGAATCCTCGCGAATGTTCAACTGGAGCCGCACAGATGAAAGCGCCGGCTCCGATTGCACGGTGATATCCAACTGCCCCACCCGATCCAACGTGACGGATGTGGCGCCGATGCCTCCCTGCGTCCTCGCCTGCACAACTTGTTCGACCCCTTCCTGCGGGTAGGACAACAAAAACTGCACAGGCGTACCATCCGGTACCGGATGCCCATTGCGATCCAAAATCACCCCTGTCTGCAAGTTGACGACGTCTCCTTTACGAATGTTGCTCTCCTTGAGGGGTGTCAACACCTCGCCAGCGACGTCCACCAGGTTCAACCCAATCATTTGGGCGGGATCTGGCTTGGTCTGTTGCGAAATATCGTAGTTCAGGGCGGGAATATTCACCGGCGACGCCCCAGCGGCGACCAAATCACGGAAAAGCGCGCGGACTCCGACCTCGACAAAGGCATCTCCGGGGGAGTAAAGCGCGTAGTAGAGATCCAATTTGCTGATCTCCGTGCTATCTAGTTCATAGGGTGGGCCAAACGACAGGACGACCAGTTGCGCATCCAACAGGCCCGCCTGCTCTCCCAGGAAATCTTTCAGCGCTGTGGCATTGGGATCATCTGGATATAAACCCATCGGCGCAAAGATAATCCAATCCGCCCGCTCAAGCGCATCGAAGACAATGTTGGCGATAGGCACGGGAACCGACGTAGGTGTGACAGTTGGCGTTTCTTCCTCGGCCGGCGCTTCTTCTCCATCCTCACCCTCGATTGGTTCCGATTCTTCTTCGGGTGTTTCTTCTGACGGCTCCACAACCACCGGCTGCGGGCCGGTCTCCAACGCCCGACGCAATTGTGAGAACGTAAACGATTGGACGGCGCCCGGCTCAATGACGCCCGTCCCCTGTGGGCCGTAAAAACGTTGGATTGCATTGGACACCGTATCCCGTTGCAATAAAGGCAACGTCGGCCCTCCGGCCAAGGGTTGAACATCGTGCTCCTGAGTAAAAATCACAATCGATTCATCTTCCTGCGGCGGCGGCAACAACAGATCCTCTGAAAGCGGGAAGATCAACGTCAACGCATTCATCGCCGTCTGCGCACTGATGCTTTGCTCTTCGGCTAAGACCTCTTCGGCCGCGTCGGGCACGACACTCACCGCCGGCAACGAAAATTCCGAGAAGGCCCGCAACTTCATCTGCACGACACGATACACAGCCGCGTCCACGATGCTCTGGAAGGTTGTATCGCTTTCATACAAGGTCGTCAGAAATTCCAGAGTATCCCGGATATTGGCGAAGTGCGTGGGCCATTCCCCATCGGCGGAGAATTTATCCATGATGAGGAGATCATTACCAGCGATCAGCGCCTCTTGGACGACGCGGCGAGCGTTGAACGACGTGCCCTCTGGGTTGTAGAATTCTCGTATCGAACGCAGTCCCAAATTCTCAGAGACCAACACACCCCCGGCCTCCCGCCAGCTCACAACCTGCTCCAAGTTCATCAGAAGCTTGAGCGCCTGCGTGTCCAAGCTAATCGGCTGGGTGGAAATTCGGATATTGCCCTCAAACCCCCGGTAGCGATTATGCGTCACCAAGACGCCATCCGCAACAGAAGCAGCGCTCGGCTCCCCCTCCATCGCAGCGAAGAAAGGCACTAACTCATCTTGTTCCAGTTCGGCCATGGATTTTTGGACGGTGGGGATTTCCTCACTCAGGGGCCGATCCGCGCTTCCCAACCCCGGCAGATGACGGGGCGCCACCAACATCCGCCGCTCACTGCCCTGGTGCATCCCCTGAATATAGGCTTGACCCAGCTTCCCCACCCAGAAAGGATGGCTGCCGAAGACCCGTGCGCCAAGATCGGAAGGATCACCCGGACGCGGCGTCAACATCACATCCAGATCCGGACCTAAAAAGAGATTAACGCCCAATGCGGACAACTCGCGGCCCATCACGTAGCCAGCCGTCTCGGCTAAGGTCTCATCCCACGCCGCGCCCAAGGCCATTGGTGTTGGCAGGGAGGTCGTCCGGGAGATGTACGCCGTGATCGGCATGCCTTCCGCGCTGGCCGTCGTCGCGATAAACA
>JAAAOZ010000329.1 GCA_009908585.1 Chloroflexota bacterium | reverse complement strand
GTTCTGTCGCAGCTCCGATTGGGTGCGTTCCAGCGCCTCGGCCTGCTGTTGTGCGGCGTGATAATTCTCGAAGGCCCAGATCATCGGCGTGACGCGCTCCTGCTGCTGGGTGCCGACGATCAACTCCACGATCTCGTGGGGCGTCGATTCCGACGTGCGGCGCAGGGCGACCTGGCGGCCCTGGTAGAGCACCAAGATGCGGTCGGTCACGGCGAAGATCTGCTTGAGATCATCGCTGCTGAGGATGGTGGCCACGCTCTCTTCGGCCAGATCGCGCAGGCGATTGAGCAGGATCTGCTGGCGGGCGAAGCTCAGCGCCTCCAGCGCGTCATCCAATAGCAGGAGGCGGGAGGGGCGGCTGAGAGCGCGAGCTAACGCGACGATCTGGCGCTGCTCGTCGGAGAGATTGCCGACCTCTTCACTGAGTAACTCCGGGCTGACCTCGAAATCGGCCAGAAGATCACGGGCTATTCGCAACATCTTGCTCGTTTGCGGGAAGACGGGAAGGTAACGCGGCCCTCGGATCTCGCGCCCTAAGAAGATGTGCTCCAGCACGGTCAGCTCGTCCACCAGTTGGAGATCCTGCTGCACGGCGTAGATGCCCCGCCGTTGCGCCTGCGCCACGGTGTGGAACGTGACCGGCTCTCCCTCGACGATGATTTGGCCCTCGGTGGGGAGGTAGGCGCCGCTGAGCAGTTGAAAGAGCGTGGTTTTGCCCGCGCCGCGCTGGCCCACCACGCCCAGCACCTCCCCCGGCTCGATGGCGAAGCTCACATCTAGCAGGGCGGGCACCGATCCGAAGTATTGGCAGAGATTTTCGACGGTTAATAGAGTCATAGGATTAGCGTATTTCGTAAAACGTATTGCGTAATTTGTTTGTGCGAGGATGCGCTACTATTTCATCGTTTTGGATACCCAAGAACTTCTAATGGATGTTTTGTTGCTTTGTGATATAGAAACCGTGCGCAAGCATCGAGGTTCGGGGTGAGATGGTCATCGATGCCTGCACACGGTTGGCTTTGTGCGTCACCAGGGTTAGATTAGATTGGACTATTTGCCGGCCTTGCGCGTGGCGACGTCGAAGATCACGGCGAGGGCTAACACCGCGCCCCGGACGACGTACTGATAGGCGATGTCCACGTTCATCAAGTTCATCCCGCTGGTCAGCGACATATAGACGATGGCGCCGATGAGCGAGCCGCTGACTTTGCCGACGCCGCCCGCGGCCGAGACGCCGCCGATGTAGGCCGCCGCGATGGCGTCCAACTCGAAGAGCGTGCCGGCCTGCGTGGTGGCGGATTGCAATCGCGAGGCGAAGAGGATGCCGGACAGCGCGGAGAGCATGCCCATCGAGCCGAAGACCGCGAAGGTCAGCTTCTTCACGCTGATGCCGCTCAACTCGGCGGCCTCTGGATTGCCGCCGATGGCGTAGATATGCCGTCCCACGACGGTCTGCGTCGTGATGAAGTGGTAGATGCCCACGACGATCAACACGACCACGACGGTCCACGAGAGGCCGTTGTATCCGGCTAACACCCAGGTGATGAGTCCCACGATAATCGAGACGAAGATCAGTTGGAAGATGAACATATCCATCGGTAGAACCTCGAAGTTGTAGGCCTGCTTCTTTTTCCGGCTGTTGATGGCGTTGATGATGAAGAGGACGATAGCGACGACGCCCAGAAGCAAGGTGACGATGTGTAGGTCGGGCAGGAATGCCCGATCGGGCAAGATGTCGGGAATGTAGCCGTTGCCGATGGCGTTGAAGGCATCGTTCTGGATGATGATCGTGCCGGTGGCGGCGGTGACTAAGAGCAGTAGCCCGCGATAGATCAACCATCCGGCCAGGGAGGCCACGAAGGAGGGGATACCCAACTGCGCTACCGGGTAGGCCGTGATCAGGCCGGCGACCGCGCCCAACGCTAGCGTCATCGGGATCACGATCCAGACCGGCAGGTTCCAAAATTGCAGGGCGACGGCCGCGACCGCGCCCAAAAATCCGGCTAAGAAGCCGACCGACAAATCGATGTGCCGGATGACGATGACGAGCGTCATCCCCACGGCGAGGACGGCGATGTATCCCGTCTGGTTGAGCAAGTTGCTGATGTTACGGGACGAGATGAAGATGCCGTCCGTGGTGATGGTGAAGATCGCCATGATGATGAATAGGGCGATGTACATCCCGTATTCACGGATATTGTCCTTGAGAACTTTCTGTAAGTGCTTAAAAAACATCTGTGCCTCCTCTAATAGTCCGTCGCCAGATCCATGATTTTTTCCTGTGTGGCCTCTGACGTGGGCATTTCACCGGCGATGCGTCCGCCGGAGACAACGTAGATTCTGTCGCTCATACCTAGCACCTCGGGCAATTCGGATGAGATCATAATGACGCTGATGCCTTCTTTGACCAGCTCATTCATAATCGTGTAGATCTCATACTTGGCGCCCACGTCGATGCCGCGCGTCGGCTCATCCAAGATCAGGATGTTGGGCTTGACGAAGAGCCATTTGCCCACACAGACCTTCTGTTGATTGCCGCCGCTGAGATTTTCGACTTCCTGCTCGATGCTGGGCGTTTTGATGTCGAGGGACTCAACATAGTCGTGAGCAACTTTAATCTCGGCGTTGTTATCGACCACGCCGCGCTCGGATATCTCATCCAAGTTAGCCAGGGTGATGTTCTGCTTCACATCCTGAATCAAGATCAACCCTTTGTCCTTGCGATCCTCCGTCAGGTAGGCGACGCCGCTGCGGATCGCGTCGCCGGGGTGGCCGAATTCGACCTTTTTCCCGCCGACGAATAGGTCTCCGCTGAGTCGGTAGCCATCGGGATTGCCGAAGATGCTCAGGGATAGTTCTGTGCGCCCTGATCCGACCAGGCCCGCAAATCCTAAGATTTCGCCTTTGTGCAGGTTGAAGTTGACGTCGGTGAGAACGTTCCGCCCGAGTCGCGGACTGTACGCGCTCCAGTTTCGCACTTCCAACACGATGTCCTCGGCGGGGGCGTGCTCGCGCTCCGGGTAGATGTTGGTGATTTCCCGCCCGACCATGTGCTTGATCAGCGCTTGTTCGGTCACTTCGCCCGCCTCGGCATCTAAGGTGCAGACGGTCTGGCCATCGCGCAGCACGGTGACGGTATCGGCCACCTGGATGACCTCCTTCAGCTTGTGGGTGATCAAAATGCAGGTCACGCCGTGCTTTCGCTGCTCTTTCAGCAAATCTAGGAGGTTTTGGCTGTCATCCTCGTTCAGCGCTGCTGTCGGCTCATCCAAGATGAGCAACTTCACATCGCGGTGCAGTGCTTTGGCGATCTCGACTAATTGCTGCTTGCCAACGCCCAGATCGCGAACTTTGGTAGAGGGGTTGACATCTAATCCCACGCGCTCCAGCAATTCGGCCGTTCGTTTGATCGTCTCGTTCCAGTCGACGACCAGGCCGTTGCTGCTTAGCTCGTGCCCCAGGAAGATGTTCTCGTAGACGGTCATCTCTGGGACGAGGGCCAACTCCTGATAGATAATGCCGATGCCGACCTCTTCGCTTTCGCTGATGTTGTGAAATTTCTGTAAATCTCCCTCAAAGAGAATCTCGCCGGTGTAGGTGCCATGGGGATGGACCCCGCTCAAGACCTTCATCAGGGTCGATTTACCCGCACCGTTTTCCCCCACCAGGCCGTGAATTTCGCCTTCCTGGACGCTAAAAGTAACATCATCTAGCGCCTTCACGCCGGGGAATGTTTTGGTAATGTTTTTCATCTCCAGGATGGGTGTACTCATAGGCTCCTCCAGCTCTCCAAAGAAAATAGCAATGCAAATGAGCGGATGATCGAATTAGTGAATGTGAATGATGAAATTGCTTAGTAGTTACGCACTTTGCCATTTTAGCAGGATTAAGGTAGTTCCAGAAATTAAAACCTCCCAAACCTGATGCTTTCTCCTCAGAAAACTGACCGTTTTTGGGAGACTTATTTTCTTGGAACGGCCTAACAGGATGAACAAGATTAGTGAAGTCCTTTTATCCTGTTGATCTTGTAAATCCTGCCCCAAGAAAACGAACTGCCTAACTGCTGATTGCTAAAGCTGACTTGCTGGTTCTGCTTTCAAAAATCTGCTTATCCGATATTTGCTGATGATAGACACAGGCATCGTGATGAAAGTGCGCCTCCATCACGATGCCTGTTGAGATCAGGGGATCACGTTAGGGGAGGTTCTCGAATTCGTCGGCGGAGTAGTAGCCGGAGTCAATCAGGGCTTCTTGGACGTTGTCCTCGTCCACAGCGACGACCTCGGACTGAATCGCGGGCACGTCTTTCGCGCCGTTGTCGTAGGCGCCGGTGGCGGCGGGTTCGTTGCCCTCGAGTAGCGCCACGGCGGCGTTGATGGCGTCTTGGACCAACGTGCGGACGTCCTTGAAGACGGTCATCGATTGCTTGCCATCGATGATGTACTGGACGGAGGCCTTCTCGGCGTCCTGCCCGGTGATCACATAGCTGGTCACGTCCTTGTCGGCGGCGAAAGCGTCCGCAATCGCGCGGGCGGTGCCGTCGTTGGGCGCCAGGATGAAGACGTCGCCCTTCTGGTCGGCGGTCGCAACGGTGAGGTTGGACTCGGCCAGGTTCTTGGCGACGTTGAAGTCCCAGTTCGTGGTGATCTGGCCGATGATTCCGGCCTCTTCCTCGCGGGTCAGCTCGGCCTTGTCGGAGAGCGCGACGGCCTCTTCGGAATTGATGACCTCAAAGGTGCCATCCTCGATGTAGGGCTGCAAGACCTGCCACGCGCCACGGAAGAACAAGAAAGCGTTGTTATCGGAGGCGGCGCCGGCGTAGAGATAGAGCGGGTTGCCGCTGCCCTCGACGCGGTCGACTAAGTACTGCGCCTGCTGCGCGCCCACCTGGACGCTGTCGAAGGTCACGTAGTAGTCGACGGCCTCGGTATCGCGGATCAAGCGGTCGTAGGAGATGACGTCCACGCCAGCCTCTTCGGCTGCCTCGGTGGCTGCGGCGGCGGCGGTGCCATCGTGCGGGCAGAGGATGATGACCTGCACGCCCTTGGTGATCAAGGCCTCGACGTTTTCCTTCTCTTTGGCCGAGGATCCCTGGCTGAAGAGGATTTCCACATCGTAGCCGGCCTCGTTCAGGGCGTTGCGGAAGCGTTCCTCGTCCTGGATCCAGCGCGGCTCGTCCTTCGTGGGGAGCACGATGCCGACGGCGATATCGCCTTCGACCGTCTCGCCACCCTCGGCTTCCCCGCCCAGGCCGGTGAATTCATCGGCTTCGTAGTAGCCGGAGTCGATCAGGGCCGATTGGACGTTGTCCGCGTCCACGGCGACGACCTCGGACTGAATCGCGTCTACCTCTTTCGCGCCGTTATCGTAGGCGCCGGTCGCGGCGGGGGCATTGCCCTCGAGCAGCGCGACGGCGGCGCTGATGGCGTCGTGCACCAGCGTGCGGACGTCCTTGAAGACGGTCATCGATTGCTTGCCGTCGATGATGTATTGGACGGAGGCCTTCTCGGCGTCCTGCCCGGTGATGATGTAGTCGGTCACATCACTGTCGGCGGCGAAGGCGTCCGCAATCGCGCGGGCGGTGCCGTCGTTC
>JAAAOZ010000029.1 GCA_009908585.1 Chloroflexota bacterium | reverse complement strand
GTGCTGGGGATTTTAGTGCAGGGCAAGAGCAATGCCGAGATCGCGGAGGCGCTATCCATCACCGTGCGCACGGTAGAAACGCATCTGACGAACGTGATGCAGAAGTTGGACGTCCATTCGCGGACGGAAGCCGTGGTATGGGTGCTCGACAATCTGCCGGAGGATATACGGAAAACCACAGGGTAAAGCGTGTGGTTTTCCACAATAGACAGAGCGCAGAAAATTAAGTATAGTGAATATGTTGTGGTAAGAAATCAGCTAGTTTAAATCTATGGAGGGATCGAAGATGACGTCGAAAATCAAGATGAACGTTGTTTCTGTATCTGTCTTGTTGGCAATGGTGTTGTCCTTTGTACCTGGTGCGGCGATTGCTGCCGAACCTCAACCAGTTCCTTCTCCCCCAAATGAGCCTAAGCTCATTGTCATCACTAACACCGCCATCCATCAAGCCCCAGGGACACCTACCGTCACGGCTGTCGTACCAGGACCAGGAAACCAGTCCGCTATCCAAACCGCCATACTTGCCTACTATATATCTGGTGATGGTAAAGAACATGTCCAAGCGGGTAGCAAATTAGAGTTATTTGGCTTTCCTACTAGTGGAGAGACACTTGCTTTTATTTGGAACACTACTTCGGGCGGAATGTATGGAACCCCATACTGTAGGACTACTTGGGGTAGTTCCTGCGAGCGTCGAACGGCATTTTATGAAGGCGAGGGTGATACCTGGGATGCGTACAGTGTTGCAAACATATACTGGGGTGAAAGTTCAATCATAGAGAATTCTGTGATGACAAGCCAGTCATTTTGATAGAAGCTGATTTTGATAATAAAAACCGCGACCGAGAGACATTTTTGTCTCTCGGTTCTTTCGTTTAACTTCAAAGGATAGTTAAATGACCAAAACTTTACGTCTGACATTTGTACATATCTGTCTCTGGTTGGCGCTTCTCCTGGCGTGTGCCGCTCCCCCCTCACAACTTACTCTTCAGTCAGCGCAACCGGCAAGTAAAACCATTCGTATCGTTGACTTGAATCACACATCAATCAAAGCGCAAATGTTTGAAATCTCAGGCACCGAAGATAACTGGCGAACCATGCTAAACTACTTAAGTCAGCGCGACGGAGCCGTGGCCTGGGTCACAATCACGCACATCGAATCCCTGGATCTCTACGAAGAACCTTATAGTACAAACCCTAACCGTATTCCCTCGCGTCGACCTACGCACGCACGCACGTTGATTCGCAACGGTTATGCCAAGTCCCACAGTTTGCGCATCATTTTCTTACTTGATTGCCAGCAAATCTCGGTTTCCGTCGATGATCAGGATGAAAAACCCTATTATGACCTCCCTGTTCTGCAACCAGATGAGGAATTTGCGTTGGAATACATCATTCCTCCCCTTTCCTCTGGTCTACATCACTTCTCACTCCTCTTGATCGCCGATCCGGAAAGTGTAAACGACGAGTTATCATATAGATTTTCGCAGCAACTTTCCTTTGGAGAGCAACGTTACAGTTTATGGGTAGGAGTTCAAAATCTTGATCAGGCTGATACGTTACTGGGAACGATAGCGCCGCCCACGGATCCGATCCATTATGGCGATGGTTTGCAAGTACCCCAAATTCTTGATTCCAAAGAAGACCGCACTCCAATCTATCACTTACAGATCAAAGCTGATACGGTTCAGACAATGGACTTGCACCTCGCCACTTCACAACTCGATGAAAATCACGACCCTGCCCCCGGACAAACTTTTCCAGTCATCATTGGCATCTTTTGGAATGATGAAATGCGACAAATGATCGAGTATGATTTCCCCGTACCCTTAGCAGGAAGGGAAGAACACACTGTGACGCTTCCCATTCGCACACCCAAACGGCCCGGGAAATACCAACTTATGGCAGTTGTTTTTGGCGCGCCTCACAGTCGTGTATACGACAATGAAGGTCATCGTAGCCTGTACCCCAAAACTGAGTTCACCCAGCGTGTTCGTGTTGAGGTTACTCCGTAACGCCGAACACCCCGTGGGCTGCAACGCAATCTAACCTTTTACTGCTGAGAACTTCTCAAATATGATGGTCTGTTCGCGTTACTCTTTCTCTACCTGCACGCACATCATCGCCTGTTGCTCCTCGTCTCGGCCTACGTGTAGATGGTGATAGGCGCCGGCCTCACTCCGCCATACGTGGCTGAACCACCACTGGTTCCATTGCCAGACGGCCAAGGTGCGTTCCTCTATCACGAGGATGTCCTGACGTCCATCGTCTGTGATGTCCGCCAACTCCACCTCGGTAATGGGAAACCCCACCGGCGAGCCGCCCCACAGCTCGCGGTAGTAGCCGCCGCGATAGCCGATGATGAAGGGCTGGTTGGTGCGTTGGCCCGTCTCGTCCTCGCGCCAGAAGACGACGAACACCTCGTTGCGCCCGTCGTCGTTGGGATCGCCCAACGCCACATCCACGACCTCCCACGCTTCGGGGCTGCGCCATACTTCGACGCTATCCTGGTGGATCGTGACCTGGGCGCCTTCGAGGCGCACGTGTTCTGGGACGCCGTCGCCGGTGAGATCGATGGCGCCTTGATCGAACACGCCGCCGGCCAGTTCGGGCGCCTCAGTGGTTGGGAGGCTCTGGCAATCCTCGCCTGTACAGGTGAAGCATACGATGTCGGAGACGGCGGCATCCGGGGGGGGCGTGCTGCACGTTAACATCGCCGATAACGCGATGACCAAAATCCATGGCGCAACAGACCTGATAGGTTTCAAAAAACCTGTCAGGTCTCGTGAGCGAAAACGCTTACTCCTCCCACGCCGGTGGTTCATTGGCATAGATGACGCGCGTGACGCGCCAATCGCCCTCGACTAGCGCTAGGGTGTAGGTGGCATCGAGCGTGTACGGCCCGCGTTGGTTGAGCGGCTCTTCATCGTAGCCGTGGCACCACCCTTCCTCGTAGCTGTAGAGCCTATCTTCCCACGTCTCGCGCGCGGTGACGACGGCGAGCGTTTCGGATTGCAGGTCGATGGAGCGGGGCTGGCTGCTGTGCAGCAGATGTCGCTGGCAGCGGCCCGCATCCGCAAGGGCGGTGAGTTTGGGCGTCAGGTCGGTGCGCAGGGCTTCGCCGCCTCGTAACTGGGACGCATCGACCAGCCAAAAAGCATCCACCAGGGATTCCTGGACGTTGAAGATGCCCTCTTGCAGAGCGGTATAGCCGCTTTCGGGGACGAAGAAGCTGCTGCTCCACGCGGGTGGTTCGGGGGCGTTGCCCTCCTCGAGCATCTGCCGCCAGGCCTCGTCCGTCAAACGGTCGCTGATCGCCCAGGGGAACTCGTAGTAGGAGAAGACGCCGCCTTTGGCCACTTGGAGGGTGATCGTGCCATCGTCCTCGATCAGCGGGACGACGGCGTAGAGTTCGTTGATGCGCCCCACGCCCACTTCCAGCACCAGGCCCGGCGTGGGCGCGGTGGCGACGTCGGCGATCACGGCGGCTTGGGGTTCCTCTCCCATGATATCGCCCGGCCACTGGGTGTCGAGCGGGACAGAGGCGGCCGCGGTGAGTTTTTCCAGTTCCCCGCCGTAGTAGCGGATGGTGTTGTAGTCCTCTTCGGTCAGCGGTTCGCCACGCAGCTCTTTCTCCGCGATGGTTTGAAACGTATCGACCAGATAGGCCAGGTGTTGCAACTGCTGCTTGTCTGGGCTGTTGCCTCTGCTACCTTTGCTCCCCTCAAGCAGCCCCAGGTTACTCAAGCCCTTCTCCGTCATCCTGATCAGCGCGCCCAGGCGAGCGTAGACTTTTGGCACGGGTTCCACGTAACCACGGGGCGGCAAGGCCGGGGGCGGGGGTTCCGGCGCGCCGCCCAGTTCGGAGTAGGCTTGTTTGGCGTAGAGGATGGTGTCGTGTTTGAGTTCGGCCCAACTGCCCATGACGGTGTTGAGTTGTTTATCGACCCAGGCCGGGGATTGCATAAAGTGCGGCGCCCTCGCACTGGCGGGGGCACCCGCGCCGGGCGCCTCCAGGAGCGGGTAGAAATTGTAAAGCCAGGTGTTATACAGCGTCTCGGTCCATTCTGACGTGCTGAGGCCGCTGGTCCAGGCCTGCATCTTGGCCATCTGCTCGTCGTAGTTCGGATAGTCCGTCTCGCCCATCTCGTCCAAGATCGCGTAAGCCCGTTCTGATCCCATCGCGGCGGGGATATCGAGGCCGTTGGGCAGGTAGCGCGCGTTCCCCGGTAGGCCGACGTTGGTGTAAATCAGTTGGCGGAAGATGTAGGCATCCGGCACAAAGCGCTGGCCCATAAAGCGCATCCCTTTGGCGACCGTCGCGGATTCCACATACAGCAGCAGGCGCTGCCTAGGTATGGCATACTCTACTATCTCAGAGATAGGCAGGTGTGGACCGGTTTTGGTGCGCCGGATGACTGGCGTCTCGCCAAGTTGCCTGTCGAAGAGGGGGGGCCAGGTACCTGAACAAAGACCTCAGGTCGAAGTGAAAATATACGATTTGTGGAATGTCCTGAGACAGGTCAAATCGCCAAACGAACTGCAGGAGACACAGGCTGAATCCGTGTCTTCTGCCCAATTTTGGTGGGAGTGATCTAATATCCGAAAAGGTCCCTTACCTGAAAAGTAATTCCAGCAAGTGAGGTTAAGCATTCTATCGTTTGAAGCATCCAACCTCTATATGATGGACACACACTCTGGGCCGCCACGCCGCTCCCTACAGTATGCATAAGGCGGTTCTTGTTGTGTCAATCGACGAAGCTGGTTGCTGGCCACGCATCTAGAGTGGCTTCGCAAATTTTGCAAACCGTAGACAATACTTCAGGAGGTAAGTTATGAAAAAGCTCGCTAGATTTACAATCATAGTAGTTGTCTTTGCGTTTCTTTTAGCAATAACTGTTATCATAGTAAAACCAATCACTCGCTATCAGACACATAGGGCTGCCTCAATGTACTACAGACATCTTGCCGCCGGTGAGTTTGAAAAATCTTTTGAGTACGTCGCTTACTATGATAGGTACTCTGATCGCGAACCACAAGTCTCGTATGAAGACGCAAGACAGATTTGGGTAAGTCGAGTAAAAGAGATGAGGAGAAACGGCCTATATCTGACTGAAATGGAGAGGATTCAAATTCTTATAGATGACGGTTATCCGATAGGGAAAGTTGACGCAACTATTTTTGATAATGGTGCAGAGAAGAGTGTGACCCAAGATGTACACTTTATGAGACGCTTCGGTAAATGGAGAATTCAAGGCGTAAGGTCTTATGATGAATTGGGCGAACCCATCTTTGCTCTTGATGAAGCGATAGGCGGACACATACTAACTTTAGGATCCGACTAATCCCATACCAGTGGGCTGGGCATCTTTCTCGACCCCGGGCCACGCAACCTGCTCAATTATCCTGGCGCCCACGAGCCTCAGCTTGGCGGAGGGGGGAACGGGCAGCTACGAGGTCGCCTTGAGCAGGGAGCTGGTCGCCGATGTCATCCTGGGGATCACGGCGCGTTGCCCTCCTCGAGCATCTGCCGCCAGGCCTCGTCCGTCAAACGGTCGCTGATCGCCCAGGGGAACTCGTAGTAGGAGAAGACGCCG
>JAAAOZ010000418.1 GCA_009908585.1 Chloroflexota bacterium | reverse complement strand
ATAAGGCCGTTCCAAGAAAATAAGTCTCCCAAAAACGGTCAGTTTTCTGAGGAGAAAGCATCAGGTTTGGGAGGTTTTAATTTCTGGAACTACCTAAGAGCCTTACTCTTTTTGCTCCGCCTCGACATCGTGCTTCCGCAGCCAGCGCTTGACCCGCGCGATCTCCTCCTCACGGGTGGAGATTTCGCCATCCAAGCGGGCCGCTCGCAGCGCCTCGAAGATCTTGCGATACACAGGTCCCGGCTCGATCTCCATTTCCTGGAGGTCGTAGCCGTCCAAGAGCGGCTCGACCGCGCGCCATTCCTTGACGTAGCGCGCGAGCGGCGCCCGAATGTCGGTATCGTCGCTGACCAGCCACGCGACGGCCAAGATCGCGGGTGAATAGGGCGCCAACTGCGCAGCGATCTTGCTGGGCCGCTCGTACTTTGGTAGGTCGGCCAACGTCTCCTGCAAATCGGGTACCTGGTCCAACAGATCCGTGATCTGGCGCGACATCAGGAGCCGGTTGGCGATGCGCTCGATGGCCGGCGGATCTAAGCGGTAGAGGAAGAGGCACCAGGAGAGCACGCGGCGCAACTCTTCCTCGTCCTTGTTTGTGTTCAGGCCCCAAGCGGCCAGATCCATCGCTCGCAGGCGAGCTAAGCGCTCGTGGAGCCACGTATCGGAGATTAGCTCTGGATCGATCTCTTGTAGCGCGCCCAGCTCTTGCAGGCGGTCGAGCGCGGCCTCCGGCTTGGCCTCGTGGAAGATGAGGTCCAACTCGTGGCGGATGCGTCCGCCGGTGATGTGCGAGAGCATCGGCAGCGCCTCGGAGATCAGATCCTCGCTGCGCGGATCTAGCTGGAAGCCTAAGCGCGCCTCGAAGCGCGCGGCGCGCAGGATGCGCGTCGGATCGTCCACGAAGCTGAGGCTGTGCAGCACGCGGATCACGCCTTCTTCTAGATCGGATTTGCCGCCGTAGAAGTTCAGCAGATCGCCCCAGCGCTGCGGATCTAAGCGAATGGCCAGCGTGTTGATGGTGAAATCGCGCCGGTGGAGATCCTGTTTGATGGAGCTGCTCTCGACGAGCGGGAGCGCCGTGGGATGCTCGTAGAATTCGGTGCGGGCGGTGACCAGATCGATGAAATTGGGCAGACCCAACCCCTCGGACTCGCCGTCGCCATCACTTTCTTCAATGTGGGGCGGTTCCGATTCCTCGTGCTCGATGGGGGCCTCGAGAACGCGATCCCATACATCCTCCGGCAGCAGCCATTTGACGGTGCGGAAGCGCCGGTGGGTGCGGATTTCGCCGCCGAACGCCTCGACCAGGAGGTTGCCCAACGCGATGGCGTCGCCTTCGACGACCAGATCCACATCGGAGAGCGGCTGATCCAGCAGTAGATCCCGCACGATGCCGCCGACGAAGTGGATGGTGTGATTTTGCTCGGCGGCCAAGGAGCCGATGTGCCAGATGAGCATTAAGAGCGGGCGCGCGAAAGCGTGGGCCATCTTGCGGGCGATGCGTTGCCGCTCGGTCTCCTGCTCGGAGGGAGGGATGCGGATGAGGTCGGTGCGGGTGACGACGCCCGTGATCTTCCCGCGCTCCTGGACGGGGATCTGTCCCCAGCCGGTCTGGATCATCAGCGTGCGCACGCGCTCCGCCGAATCCTCCGGCGTGACGGTCACCTCGCCCTCCTGCATGATGCGACTCACCGGCTGCTCGTCCCACTGATGCTGAAGCGCGCGGTCGACGGCGTTGCGCGTGACCAGGCCGAGCACCTCTTGCTCGCCGCGCGCGACCACGGGGAAGCCCTCGTGGCCGGTGCGGAGCATCTGCTTCGCGACGTTGGCGATGTCGGCGTCGGGATGGACGACGCGGACGCCGTGTGACATCAGATCGGCGACCTTGACGCGCGGCTGGATGTACGAGGGCAGGCGCTCTTTTAACTCTGTGAAGACCTCTTGGGCGCCGCGTTGGCGGACCAGCGCCGCCGATGCGCGGTCGTGACCGCCGCCGCCGAAATGTTCGGCTACGTCGGCGACGTTGATGTCATCGGTGGTGCTGCGCGCCACCAATTGGGTGTTTCCACTCGCTTCGACCAAGATGAAGAGCGCCGAGGGATCAAGTAGATCGCGCAGCTTGTGGGCCAGCGTTGAGATCTCCTCATCGGTGTGGGGCGGGGAGACGGCCCACGCGACGACGATGGGATGGCCGTCGATGTCCAAGGTCTCGGCGTGCTCCTGGAGGTCGCTGTAGATCTGCAACTGCGTGGTGGTGAGCGTATGCTCCAAAAAATCCGAGGTGATGTCCAAATTCGCACCGTGATCTAACAGCCAGGCCGCCGCGCGCAAGTCGCGCGGCGTGGTCGAGTTGTAGGTCAGCGCGCCGGTATCCTCGTAGATGCCGGTGAGCAGCAGCGTCGCCTCCAGGCGCGTGATGGGGATCAGTCGCGACGAGAGCGTCTCGACGATCAAGGTCGTGGCGGCGCCCAACTTCTCGCCTCGGAAGCGCCAGCCCTCCGGCAGGTCGCCAGGCTCCGGCGGCTCGTGATGATCGATGATGAGCACATCGTGGATCTCCTGACTCATCCCGCGCACGTAGGTCAGGCTCTGCGTATCGACCAGGATCACGCGCTGGATGTACTGTCCGCGCGTGAGGCTCTCTGGATCGACGAAGGGTAGTTCGGCGCCGTAGAGGGCCAAGAAGGATTTGACGTTATGGTTGATGCGGTGTGGCAGAACCGGGCGCGCCTGGGGATAGAGCTTGTGCGCGCCCAGCAAACTGGCGATGGCGTCAAAGTCCGCGTTTTCGTGCGTCAGGATGATTTGTGTATCGATTGGAAGCTGCCTTTCTTGATAAAATGCTCTGCTAACGACCTACGTTTCTGATTATAGCATGGATGAGGAATCGCGTGTGTCCGTCCTGGAGACGAAGACGTGTTGGGTGGGGAAGGGCATATCGATGTCTTGCGCCATCAGTTCGGCCTTGAGGGCGGCGAGGACGGTGTTGCGCGTGTCCACCGCCTCGGAGCGGAGCGCGGGGCGAATCCACCAACGCACGCGCAGGATGACGCTGAAATCGCCCAGGCCGACGACGATGACTTCGGGCGGCGGCTCGTCGATGACGTCCTCAACGTGGCGGATCGTTTCCAAGATGAGGCCCTTGACGCGCTCGATGTCCTCATCGTAGCCGATGCCCAAATCATATTGGACGCGGCGAACCTCGAAGGCGGTCTGGACGGTGACGGGACTGGTGAAGAGTTGGGTGTTGGGGATGACCACGCGACGCCCGTCGTAGGTCTTGATGATGGTCGCGCGGCTCTCGATGGTCTCAACCGTGCCTTCGTAGTGATCGACGATGATCTGGTCGCCGATCCGAAACGGCTCCGTGACGAGGAGGAGAATCCCCGCGAAGAAATTTTGCAGGATGTCGCGGAAGGCGAAGCCGAGCGCGACGCTGCTGATCCCCAGCAGTTGGAAGAGTTGGGCGGGTGAGATATTCGGTACGACGATGACGATGCTGATCAGCAAGCCCAGCAGCATCACAGACCAGCGGACGATCCGTCCCAGAACGACGGCCAAGTTGATGTGATGGCCGTAGCTCTGAGATAGCCGGCGGGTGAGATCGCGGGCCAGTTTGGCGATCATGTAGAAGCCCAGAAAAACGAGCGCGGCGATGATGAGGTTGGGGATTAGTAGGATACCTTCGTTGAGCATCCACTCGAGTTGTTCGATTGCTTGTGAGAAATCAACGTTCATATCGCTGGTTCCCCTTCGTTCACCACCGGCTCATCGACCTTCAACAGCACAGCGACGGAGAGCATAAAGAGGATGGCGTAGAGCGCGAAGATCAGCAGATAGCCCAGGCCCGGCCATTGCGGCGCGTGGGCGGTGAAGAAATCCGCGATCGGGCCGCCGATGTAGGCGCCGACGGCGCCCGCGCCCGCCCCTGCGAGATTCGAGACGCCCAAGTAGCGCCCGGCCTCCTCCTGGGGGACCAAGCTGGTGCCCAGCGCCCAATTAGCCGAGTAGAACATCCCCGTGGCGATGCCGACAATCGAGCCGCCGATGTAAATCCACGTGAGATTGGGCGCGGAGAGCATGATCAAGATGCCGAGGGTGGCGATCAGCCCGCTGAGGCCCGCGATGCGTTTGCGCCCAAAGCGATCCGTCAGCCAGCCGCTGACAAACGCGGAGTTCAGGATGAAGACGCCGACGAACAACATCAGCCGACTGGCGGGTTCGGCGGCGGTCTCGCGGGTGTAGCCCAATCGCGCCTGCAAAAAATAGACGGCGAAGCCTGCCAGGTTGAACGCCCCGACCAAAAAGGCCAAGCGGTTGATGACCCACCACGTAAACGAGGGGACGCGACGCCGTTGCTCGCGATTCAGCGAGATCCGCACGCCGGCGGTGACGCCGCCCACGACGGCGGTGACCATCGCGATGAGGCCCGCGCCGCCCATCGCCAAAAGTTGGCGGCGCGGATCGTCGATCCCCTGCGCGATGAGAAAGCGCGCCGTCAGCGAGATCAGCTCGCCCATCCCCAGGATGATGCCGGTGAAGATGCCCGTCATCAGCAGGAGGCGCAGAAACGGCTGCCAGTTGAGGGGCGTCTTGGGCGGGGGGAGCTGGCGTTCGGGCGCCAGCATCGTGATCGCCATCGTGACGATTAGAATCCCCATGAGCACGAAGATGCCGCCCCACATGTTGCCCCGGCTGATGAAAGGCGCGATGGTGAAGGAGACTAAAATCACCGGCACGGGGACCTCGAAGAATGCCTTAAGGCCGGAGAAGCGACCGTGCATCTCCTTGGGGACGATGTCGGGGATGAGGCCCTGGACGCCGCCGTGCGCGACGTTCGCCGCGCCCTGGAGCAGGGTCGTCACGATGAAAAGGATCCAGTAGCCGGCCATGCCCTCCATCTCTGAGGTGAAGCCCACGGCCACGAGCAGAACGATCGCGCTGACCGTCCCGACGAAGACGAAGGGGCGGCGGCGTCCCCAGCGCAGCGTGCAGCGGTCGGAGAGCATGCCCGAAAGCGCCTGCACCAGCAACGCGACCATCAGGCTCCAAAGGCGCAGGGTGCCCAAGTAGGTGCCCTTTTGTAGCTCTCCCACGAACTGTTGCACGAGCAGCGGTAGGATCAGGGGCACCATCGTCTGGGAGAGGGCGGTCAATCCCAAAAAGAAGATGTTGATGGTGATGAAATCGTACCAGCGGATGTCTTGTTTCATGTTTTCTTTTATCTCCTACTGGGGGCGATCAGTTCATCAGGATATTTTCATACATCTCGGATGTGTTGGGCAGCATGTGGGCCAATTTCTCGGCCATCGGTACGTAGAGCCGCAGGTGGGTCAGCACGTTGCGGAGCAGCGCCTCCGAGGTGGGGAGTTCCAGCAACCGCTGCTTATCGGCCGGCGGGAGTTGGAGGATCACTGCCGATAGGACGCCCAAGGTCGCCGTGCTGGGCGCAACCGCGTCCGGGAAGAGCGTCGGCGGCAGCGAATCGGCCAGCGCCTCGATGTAGCGGCGCAGATATTCGCCCACGGTGTTGACCAAGGCCCAATCGGGACTGGGCGTCTCCAGCCACGGCCATGTCTCGATGGTCGCCTCCATATAATCGTGATCCTTGTGGAGTTGG
>JAAAOZ010000145.1 GCA_009908585.1 Chloroflexota bacterium | reverse complement strand
AGCCCGTAGCGCGTCGCGATATGGCGGCGCATGTTGGCGATGCGCGCGTCGAGCCCCTCGCCGGGATCGAGCACCATATTGATGAGATCCGGCGCGAATTCCACGTGGATGTCGTCGAGCTCGAGGATGTCGCCCATCGACGGCTCGGGCGCGGGCGCGGCGGCGTCGGGATCCTCCGGCTCGGTATCCGCCGGGCGGGCGCGCGCGCCGTAAAGTGCGACAGCGCCCAGCGCGAGGCTGCCGAGGATGAAGGGCACGAACGGCAGGCCCGGAACCAGCGCGAAGAGCGCCATCAAAACCGCCACCGTGACCAGCGCCGAGGGGTTATCGACGTAGAGGCAGGGCAGAAACCACGCGGCGTGATCGGGCGTCCAGAGGCCGCCGGCCTTGCGCCGCCCCACCACCGGCGCCCAGAAGCTCAACTCGCGCTCCCGCGAGTGGCCCAGCGCCTGATCCCGCGCATCGGTGGAGAGCACGTCCATCTCCGCGTACAACATCGCCACGTAGGGCATCGCCGGGACGTAATCCCATTCGCCGTTCGTCGGCGCGCTGAGATAACGCTGGCAGAGGCGGTGGAGCGCGTCGCCATCGGCGGGGAGCCAAAAGGCCGCGATGCGCGCATCGCGCTGGAGGTACGGCCCGCGCGGGACGGGCCAGCCGTGGCGCAGGTCGTCATCCACATAGCGGGGAAGCTCTCCCGGCGACGACGCCTCGCGCCGCCCACAGCCCGTCGCGGCGGCGCCCAGCGCGCCCCCCGTCAGATAGAGAAAGTCTCGCCGCGAGAGCTTCTTCCCCATCGCCTCAGAACCTGATCCAGACCTCATCGACGTAGTCGGCCAGCGTCCGGTCGACCAACGCGTCGATGTCTAACTTCTCTTCCAGCGCTTTCACCTCCCGAAGGTTGGCCCAGGTATCGGGCCGCTGCGCGTGGATCGAGCAGGGGTCTTTGTAGGGCTGGATGGAGAGGTCGAACGTCCCGATCTCCTGCGCGATATTGACGATCTCCTGCTTATCCATGCCCACGAGGGGACGCAGGATCGCCCGCTCGGCGGCCCGACCGATCACATCGATGTTCTTGAGCGTCTGGGAGGCGACTTGGCCCACGCTCTCGCCCGTGACGAGCGCCACGGCGTCGCGCCGGTAGGCGATTCGCTCGGCGACGCGCATCATAAAGCGGCGGAAGGCGACCGTCGCCAGCGCCGTGTCGTAGGTAGAAATCGCCACCTCGAACAGCTCGGAGGAGGCCAGATAGAGCGGCGCGGAGAGGCGATGCGGCGCCAACAGCGCGCGCGCCATCGCTACAATTTTGGAGTCGCGCGCTTGCTGGGCGCTTGGGTGGAGATGAAAGTGCAAGAAATCGACGTTGCACCCGCGCTTGTGCATCTTGTGCACCGCGACGGGCGAATCGATGCCGCCGGAGAAGAGCGCCAGCACGCGCCCGCTCGCGCCGATGGGGAGGCCGCCCGCGCCCTGGAGGCGACGGATGAAGAGATAGGCCGCCGCCTCGTAGATTTGGATCTCCAAGGTGACGTCGGGATCTTTCAACTGAACCGGCGCTTGCGTCGCCTCGACGATGGCCGCGCCAACGCGGCGGTTGACCTCCGGCGATTTGACCGGAAATTGCTTATCGCCGCGCCGCGTGTCCACCGCGAAGGTCGTCTGGGGGGTGATGACGCCCTCGGCCAGATCGAGCGCCGTCTCCGTGATGACGTCCATCTGGGGTGGGACGATCATGGTCGGCGCCACGTAAGCAATCCCAAAGATACGCCGGAGACGCCGCTCCAGAACCTCCGTCGGCGCCGAGGCATCGGCCTCGACGATAAAGTAGCTGTGAAACTTGCGCAACTCGATCTCCCCCAAATCCGCCAACGCGGTTTGGATGTTGTGGATCAAGCGCTGCTCGAATTTATAGCGGTTGTTGCCCTTGAGGCTCAACTCGCCGTAGTGCACGATGTAATTTTTTGTTTGGTTTGTCATAGGGGTTATGATAACACAATCAGGGGGCCATGCAATGAATTTGCCCTCTTTATTCGGGCCGGCGTCTTTTAAACTTCCACAACAGGAAACGTATTCCGTATTTCGTATTCCGTATTTCGTATTCCGTATTTCGTAATGAGATTCGATTGGCGGATATGCAAAGTATGCACACACTCAGCGGGTCATTTCCATGCCAGCCACAACACTTGGAGATTTTTTAAGCATCCGGCCTCCCGTTTCCCCCAAAAAAAATCCCCAGGCCGCGCGAACGACCTGGGGAGAATCTGACCTTATCGGCGCCGCGCTACAAGCCTCACCTCAAAACAGCAGCCACAGCAGGGAGATGATCACGCGCCGCAGGAGATTGATGAGGAAGTAGGCGATGACGGGGGAGAAATCCAGGCCGATGATGGGCGGGAGGAGTTGACGTATCGGCGCCAAGACCGGCTCCGTGATATCCACCAGGAAGTGCATCATCCGGTTGCTGTAGGGCACGCGTAGCCACCCCAGGATCACGCGGATCAGCAGCGCCGCGCTGTAGAAATCGAAGAGGATGTTGAGCAGGGAGATGAAGATACGCCCCATCTGCTGCCAGGGCTGGGCCGGCGCCAGCAGCGCCAGCAACACCAGATTGGCCACCCACGTGATGAGGGAATGTGCCAGCCAGAGCAAGATCAACGCCATAATCGGCGCGACGTCAAAATAGGCCTGATTCCACGGCACATATTGATAGGTGCTCCCGCCCATCAGCTCGCGCACGGGTTTGAGCAGCGGCTCGGTGATGGTGCGCAGGACTTTCATCGCGGTGTGATGCGGCGGGAGGTTGACCCACTGGAGGATGATCTGGATCACCAGCGTCAGCCCGAAGACCGCGAACACTACATCGATTATCCGAAGAAATAGCTCGATTGTCATTATTACCTCTCTCGTAACACATCAGAAGCTCAAAGGGGATTGCTAAATCCCCGTTTTTTCATCACGACAACAAAACTTGCTAAATCGGTCGCTGGCCGAAGATGGCGCGCCCGATGCGGAGCATCGTGGCGCCCTCCTCGACGGCCACCTCGAAGTCGTCCGTCATCCCCATCGAAAGATGTCGCCACTCGACGCCGGGGAAGCGCTCGCGCATGGCTCCCCGCAGCGCCCGCAGCGAGGCGAAGACCGGGCGCACGGTCTCTGGATCCTCGACCAAAGGCGCCATCGTCATCAGCCCCTGGACGCGGAGGCCGGGCAGTTCCAGCAGCGCGGTCACCTCATCGAAGAAAGCCGCGCGCACGTCGGCCTCGTGCTGCCAGTCGGCGAGATCGTAGCCGTACTTGCTCGCCTCGCCGGAGACGTTGCACTCGATCAGCACCGGCATCTCGCCCCCCGCCGCGACCATCAAGCGGCTGAGCCGGCGCGCGATCTTCATCCGATCCAACGAATGAACAGTATCGAAGTGCTCCGCGACGATGTCGGTTTTGCGGCTCTGAATATGGCCGATCATGTGCCACGTCGGGCGCGCTTCGGCCTCCAGATCTAACTGCGCCGCAACCTCCTGGACTTTGCGCGCGCCTTCCCTGGGCCGATTTTCACCGAAATCGCGCTGCCCCAACTCCCACGCGACTAAGACCGCCTCCACCGGGAAGGTCTTGCTCACCGCGACAAGCTGGATCAGATCCGGGTCGCGTCCAGCGCGCAGGGCCGCCTCACCGATGCGTTCGTGGACATTTTGAAGATTCTCTTGAATAAGGGTTGTGTCGGTCATGATCCCTCCTTAAAATCTCAAGTAGTTCACCAATAGTCGCCGGGCCGGCCCCGCCCGCGATGATAATATGATTCGTATCGATCCGGCCCGTAACCATCAGGCGGTTCCTCCCGGCGAAACATAAGCACCAACACCAATCCGGTGACGAATCCGCCGATGTGCGCCCACCACGCGACGCCCCCTACCTGCATCTGCACATTGAGGCTGGCCAGGCCGTTGAAGAATTGCGTCAAAAACCAGCTTCCCAAGACAATCATCGCTGGCAGATTCACGGTGACGAACCAAAACGGCAACAACACTAACGTCCTGATGCGGGCCTGCGGATAGAGCAGTAGATAAGCGCCCAGCACACCCGCGATGGCGCCGCTGGCGCCTACGCCCGGCATCTCACTATTCGGAGCCACGGCAATCTGAGCCGTCGCAGCCAACACACCGCAGAGCGTGTAGAAGACGAGAAATCGGAGCCGCCCCATATTATCCTCGATGTTGTTCCCAAAGATCCACAAATAGAGCATATTGCTGATCAGATGGAACCAGCCGCCGTGCAGATACATCGACGTGAAGAGCGTGAGCAACACGGCGGGATTCATCCACTGCGAAGTGATCCGCGCGGGCACGAAACCAAATTGGTAGATCAGATCCTCGGCGGCCGCGGTCCCGATGACAGACTCAAGTAGGAAGATCAAGCTGTTGACGACGATCAGCAACACAGTGATGATTGGAAAACGGCGCGTCGGAATATTATCTCGCAGCGGGATCATAGATCACCTCGCAAATCTGGGCCTTCCATCGCTTATTGATCTGATTGTAACGCCAATCGCATCAGATGCAAAATCGTAAGCATCAGCATTATCACCTATACACCCTATCTGAAATGCAGTTTTGGTCCTCCGTCGCTGTCATTTATCCCACTACCACGGGCCAAAACTGCCAAGGTGTTTTTCACACACCGTGAAAAACACCCATTGACGTAAGCTAAACCTTAGGTACACTTGGGAGGGAAGGTGAGAATTTAGAACGATGAATTGCGAACGGTAAGTTTCACGAGGAGATGATAGCGATGTCAGAGACAATATTGGTCGTGGAAGACGAACTCGTGCTGCGCGAGACCTTGGCCTACAACTTGGGAAAGCAAGGCTATGAGGTTCACACCGCCGAAGAGGGCAACACGGGGGTCGATTTGGCCTATGAGGTACAGCCTGATCTGATCCTCTTGGACATCATGCTACCCGGCATCGATGGCTTTGAGGTGTGCCGGCTCCTGCGCAAGGAGATGAATGTCCCCATCTTGATGTTGACCGCCCGCGCCGATGAGGTCGATAAGATCGTCGGGTTGGAGGTCGGCGCCGACGATTACCTGACCAAGCCCTTCAGCATGCGTGAACTACTGGCGCGCATCAAGGCGCTGCTGCGCCGCGTGCGAATGACCCGCGAGGAGGTCGCCGCCGAGGTGGAAGAAGATGAAGCCCCGCACCAGTTGATCTTCGATAACCTGGTGATCGATATGGATCGCCGCGAAGTCTTCCTCAACGATGAAAGCCTGGATCTGCGCCCCAAGGAGTACGATCTGCTCGTCTGCTTGGCCCAAAATCGGGGACGCGTCCTCTCGCGCGAGCAGTTGCTAGAAAATGTCTGGGAGTGGGATTACACGGGCGGCAGTCGCACCGTCGATGTCCACATCCGCTGGCTGCGCGAGAAGATCGAGCGCGATCCCGGTCATCCCGTGCGCATCATCACTGTGCGCGGCGTGGGCTATCGCTTCGAAGGCTAGCCGTTCGGGCCTCTCGAACCCGAGGAGACGCCTCCAATCCTCTCTTTCTTTTTGGCTCTTGTCGGTTTTTAGGTGAAATATTTCGTCGCCAACGGTTGAAACCGATGGCTGATACTGGGAAGTGCCAAG
>JAAAOZ010000388.1 GCA_009908585.1 Chloroflexota bacterium | reverse complement strand
AGTGGACGCGGCGAAGGTGACCTGCCCCAGACCCTTGCGCAGGTCGTCCGCCTCGACGGCGAAGCCGTCGCCGTCCTCCGGATCGGGCACGACGGGGAATTCCTCCGCCGAGATGCCCCGGAAGCTAGCGTTGACGGTGCCGCACGAGAGCGCCATCGACAACGACGAGGGGTCAATCTCCATATCCACCTGCTCCGGCGGCAGGGAGTTGACCAAGTCAATAAAGTTGCGGGCGGGGACGGTGATCTCCCCTTCGGCATCGACGCGGGCGCCGACCCAGTGGACGATGCTCAATTCCAAATTCGTCGCGGCTAACTTGAGCTGTCCCTGATCCGTCGCCATCAAGACATTGCCCAAAATCGGCATCGTCGTCCGCGAAGGGACGGCGCGCCCGACAATGCTCAAGCCTTTAGAGAGGTTTTCTTGCAGACAAGAAAGTTTCATCGAGGGCCTCCTGAGAAGTTGAATGACCTTAAGGTGTGCATCAACCCGCATCCTAAAAAAGATGCAAGGTTATAAATATCATATTACTCCAAGTATACTCCGAAGGTGAACAAACGGCAAATGGGCAAACGAAGCAGTTCCAAGGTCTCCAAAATACACGAGGTTGCACGCTAAGGTAGTTCCAGAAATTAAAACCTCCCAAACCTGATGCTTTCTCCTCAGAAAACTGACCGTTTTTGGGAGACTTATTTTCTTGGAACGGCCTAAGCGATTTATCGCGCCCATCATCCCCATCTTCGTTTGCCTTGAACTTGGCTAAGGACGCTCTGAAGCAACGAGAGCGATTTTCCCTATTGTTCTGCCTCGGAATCCCAAATGGGCGCGTTTCACTTTTGGTGTAACGAAGTGCGTTACGGATTACAAAACTATTGTATGACAATAGTAGTCTAGCCCTGGGACATCGTGAAACAGCGCCACGGACGATGCTTTACCCCAACTCTGGAACATGTTCCGACGGGGATGTCGAAGAGGAAGGTGATGCGATCTCTGTCGCAGCGGCGGCCAGCCCGAAGATGAACCAGAAGAGCGTCACCGAATGGTGAAAGTCCAGGCTGAAAAAGTAATGATCGAAGATGCCGCTGATCAAGCCGCCCAGCAGCGCGGCGTGGATGCCGTACCAAAGCGGCTCCAAATCGGGGCGGGCGGTGGCCGCGTGGCGATGCCGCCAGAATCCGACGAAGAGCACGCCCGCCACGACCAAGAACGCTGCCAGGCCGATCAATCCCATCTGCTCGGCGATGATCAAGTAGGTGCTGGCCACGCCGATGTAAATATCCAGATCGGGCGCGCCGGCGAAGCCCACGCCTAAGAAAGGATAGCGCCGAATCAAGATGAAGGCGTCCTTGTACTCGCCCATCCGCATCTGCGTGGAGAGATCCTCGCCCTGAATCCCTTCGATGAAGTGCGCGACGTAGCCCTGCGTCCACGGCAGCAACAGCACCAGAATTGCGGTCAGGATGAACCACGGCAGCAACTTGCGGTAGCGAACGATCGCCAGCGCGAAGACGCCCATCGCCATACCGACCATCGCGCTGCGTGAGATGGTCAAGCCTAAGCCCAGGCCCAACACGCCCAAGCATGGGATCAAGAGGAGGCGCGGGAGAAAAGGCCGCTTGGCGAAGAGCTGCGGCACGACCATCACCGTCGCCATATTGAGGAGGCTGCCCAACACATTGGGATCCACGGAGGTCGATGTGGCGCGCTGCATCAAGGAGGGATCATCGCGGATATAGCGCAATACGCCCGCTCCGGTGGGATAGCCCAAGCGCCCCAGCGCAGAGAGCGCGCGGATGGCCAGCTCATCGGGCGCGACGTAGAGCGCGATTCCCAGCGCCGATGCAGCAGTTGCGCAGAGGACGAGCCAACGCATCAAGCGCCGGAGCCGGCCCACATCGCGCACCGTGTTGACGATGAGATAGAAGAGCGCGATGCTCAGCAACACCTCGGCGAAGTGGCGGATCAAATAGCTGGTCAGCGCGCCGTGCGACAAACCCGCAACAAACGAGACAATCGCAAACAGGGCGAAGGCGAACACCGGTCCCCCCACCGGCGCGGCGAGGAAGGATCGCTCTTCCCCGAGCGCGTAGGGAAGCACCCACACGAAGAACAGTCCCCCCAACGCCATATCCAAAAAAGTCGGCGTAAAGCCGATGTCAATCGGGAGGGAGGCGAAGGGCAGCAGCGTCACCACGCCGATGACGCCCAAATAGGCGATCTCGATGTTCTGGAGAATCCAGGCGAAGTACCCCAACCCAATGACCAGAGCCGCGACGGGAATGATGCCCACCTCGGCCAGCAGCCACCCGCCGCCGATGCCGATCCCGATCGCCAACAACGTGGCTAAGATCACGGGCAACCAGACGTGGCGCGTGAATATCACCCAGCGCAGGGGGCTATCTTCCACCAGATCTTGAACTGTCGTTCGCCAATTCATCACACTAACTAAACCTCCGGACTACCGATTATACCGTCCTCAAGAGGCGCGTCAACTGCACGATCGAGTTTAATCCGAATCGTGGCTGATCATATCGACGATGATGGCGCAGGCCAAGATGAGCACATCGTCCTCATCATCGGCGACATCGATGCCATAACTATCGCGTAACGAGACCCATTGCTTGGAGACGCGCGCCACCGGCCGACCGGCCCGCTCGAAACGATAATTGTGCTCTAAGATGTTCCCTTCGATCTCGATATCGGGCGCGCCGTCGTGCATCTCCACCTTGAACTTATCCTTCAACAGCGTGAAGCGACGCTTCTTCACCATCGCCTGCACCTCACCATCACGTAAAATGCGATAGCGCGTGCCCAAGCTGAGCACCTTCTGCCGCACTTGGGCCACCATCTCGCCACCCGGCCGATGGATATCCAACTTGTCGCCGATGCTCAACAACTTCCCCTTAACCTCGAAGGCCGGGTTTCCCTGAGCATCTTGAATCGTAAAGCTGTCCGTCAGTGATAAAAACTTCTGCTTCATGATATATCGCATCTTGCCCCTCCTTAAAAACTAATGCTAAAAGATACCCATCCATCTCCATCTTATCACGGTCTGACGAACAAGCCAAACCGCCTCAGAATCGGGCAAACGAAGCAGTACCGAGGGCTAGTGATGCACGAGATTTCCCGCCCATCGATTGGGTGCCTACATCAACCCCAGCTTCGTTTGCCTTGAACTTGGCTGGTTCTTCAGGAATTCGCCGGGTGCAATTGCCAAGCGCTATTAGCGCCCCCCACTCGCAACCCAGTAACGACGCGAAAAAGGTCTGTAATCCCCACAAATACGCAATTCTGGGCTGCTTTTAGGCCGTTCCAAGAAAATAAGTCTCCCAAAAGCAGGGAGTTTTCCGCCTGTGGCCATAAGGCCCCATGGCCGAGGGAGGAAAAAGCATCAGGTTTGGGAGGTTTTAATTTCTGGAACTACCTTAGGGCTACTGAGGGGATTGCCCGGCAAAATCCAAAAGAACCACTTGGCTAAGGACACTCTGGAGCAACGAAAGTGATTTCCCCCGTCGTCCTGCTTCGAAAACCCGAATTCTCAGCGCTCTTATACTCGAACCCCACTTGCAATTCCTAGATAATTGTGGTACCCTCTAATACATAATGACCTCATCATCATCTATATGTAACCCAGAAGGGAGTTGCCATGGAAGCTTTGAAGAATCTTTGGTACAACATTCTTGCCGTATTTTTTGGAATATTTTCACAAGTAATGGTGAAGGCTCAGCCCATTTGGGATCGGTTTAAGATTCCGATTTCAATTACACTGGGCCTGATCCTTGGCCTTATCATCGGATGGGTCCTCTTTCCGGTCGAGTGGGAAAATGCCACGCCCGCCAACCTGCGAGAGGATTTCCGCGCCTACTACCTCGATTACGTCGCCCAGGAATACGCGACGACGCTAGATGCTAAGGCGGTCCGCGAGAAACTGGGCTTGAATATCGAGAAGACCAGAGACATCCCTTGGAAGGAAAAGGAGCAAAACTTGCCCAACGACATCCAAACGGCCATCGATGGCGCCGGGCGGTTCAATCTCAACGCTGCAAACCTGCGTCAACTCCAGGCCGACCTCGAGATCATTCGTGCGGAACCAACGGAGGCGCCGCCAGAGGTAGGCGAAGCGCCGCCTGAGGATGACGAGGGCCGCAGTCTCCTGACGATCATTGGCGCACTCCTCCTCGCCTTCATATTCGTTGGGGGGATCCTTTTCTATCTATTCCGCTCATCCGGCAAACGCCAGGTAGCAGAGAAAGAAGGGCCGGCGCCCGGGCCATCGCTGGCCGAGGAATACGGCGCGCCCATCACAGAAGCCGAGGGCGCCCCCCGGGGCAAGCGCGCACCAGCGGCCAAAGGCCGCAAGCCGCTCAAATCGTTCACCACCACCTATGTCCTGGGGGATGATTACTTCGATCCCTCGTTCAGCATCGAGGTCGAACGAGACGGAGAAGAAAATGCTGGAAGCGAGTTCCTGGGCGAGTGTGGTATCGGCATCTCGGAGACCATCGGCGAGCCTGACCCCAAGAAGGTCACCGCCTTCGAGGTGTGGCTCTTTGACAAGAGCGACATCAAGACGGTCACCAAGGTGCTGGCCAGTGAGTTCGCGATGAACGAGCCGGATCTCTACGCCAAACTGGAGCCCAAGGGGGAGAATGTACTTCTCCTGAAGCCAGGGATGGAGGTCGTACTGGAGACCACGGCCCTGCGCGTCCAGGCCAAGATCCGAGAGTTCCAGTATGCGCAAGGTAATCTCCCTAATAAGAGCTTCACCCAAAAGCTCAGTGTAGAGCTACGCGCCTGGCTCAAGCAAGAATAGGGGCCTTTTGGATTTTGCCGGACAGCCCACCAGTAACGTCAAAAATGCCCGACAGTTGATCGCTGTCGGGCATCTTGGTATTGAAATGGAATGAGATCGCCAGATTCGCCGGGCAGTAAAAACCTTCGCTATTCCGGGTCTTTTGGGTTTTGCCGGGCAACCCCCTCAGTAACCCTAAAAGCAGCCAAGAATTGCGTGTTTGTGGGGATTACAGACCTTTTTTGCGTCGTTACTGGGTTGCGAGTGGGGGGCGCTAATAGCGCTTGGCAATTGCACCCGGCGAATTCCTGAAGAGCCGCTATTCCTCCCCCTCCCCTTCTGGACGAATGACCTCGGCCTCGGCAGGTGGATCGAAGCCGGGGCCAAAGAGATAGCGCGCCGGCCACGGCACGAAGTCGCTGACGAATGTATCGCGGTACATCACGTTCCCCTCGGCGTCGTACACCACGCGGCTCAGCGTCGCGTGCAGCCCATTATGAGCGGTCTCGACTTGCCGCACCGATCCGGCGGGCAGATCAGGATCGTACTCGTAGACGGAGGTCTCCGGCGGGTTTGGCTCCCCCCACTCCGGCCCAATCTGCTCCACCGTGCGCCCGTCCTTCGTCCCATAGATAACGAAGCGCAGCCGCGCGCTTGCCGAATCCACCTCCGGCTTGATAAGCAGGTGATGGGGCGTGTCGTTGACGAATTGAAAATCAACCAGCGGGGAGTAGACGGTTGCATCGAAGCCGGGGCCGTAGCCGCCCAGCTCGTAGTAGCTCACGCGATAGGCGTGTGGCCAGCGCTCGACGATGGGAAATCCGCCGTAGTAGGCCGCGCGGAACATCG
>JAAAOZ010000439.1 GCA_009908585.1 Chloroflexota bacterium | reverse complement strand
AATTTTCGGGGCGTGCAAGTCGACGAGGGACGCGCGACCGTGCGCTTCAAATACAGCCCCGATACGGTCAAGGTAGGGGGCTTTGTCTCGTTCTTGGCCGGGATGATCGTGATCTTCTTAGCCGTGGTCTGGACGTGGCGCTTGATCTATCAAGAGCGCGAGGAGCAGACGACGGCGCAGCGTCTCGCCAAGAACAGCATCGCGCCCATCGCGCTCAACCTCTTTAATCGCCTGGTGGAGTTTGCCTTCGCCGCGCTGATGCTGCGGATCTTGGGGCCGGCGAACGCGGGCGATTAT
This sequence comes from Chloroflexota bacterium, assembly GCA_009908585.1. Classification (GTDB taxonomy): domain Bacteria; phylum Chloroflexota; class Anaerolineae; order B4-G1; family SLSP01; genus JAAAOZ01. Next base: position 5,352 of record JAAAOZ010000439.1, on the reverse strand, counting down.
TATTACGCCATCAACACCTATATCTGGTTCGATATTATCACGAACTTTGGCCTGAACACCTACCTCACCCGCGAGGTCGCCCGTCATCGCGAGCAGGCGCGGCGCTATTTGCTGAACACGACGGCGTTGCGATTAGGCTTGAGCCTGCTGGCGGCGCCCTTGCTGGCGGGATTCGTCGGCGCGCGCCAGACGGTGGTGGCTGACCTGACCGCGCCCGCCTCGCGGCAGGCGTTAGTCGCGCTGGCGCTGCTCTACGTCGGCCTGGCGCCTACCTCCATCGCGACGGGCCTCACGGCGCTCTTCTACGCCTTCGAGAAAGCCGAGTACCCAGCGGTGATCACGACCGTCTCTACGTTGCTCAAGGTCGGGCTGGGCACGTTAGTGTTGCTCACCGGCCTGGGGATTGTGGGCCTGGCGGGCGCGTCGATTGTGGTGAACGTGGTCACGTTAGCCCTCTTGGGGATCTTGGCCTGGCGTCAATTCCCGGAATTGCGGTCGCCCTTGGACGCGCTGCGCCAGCGTCCGAGGATGCAAGCATTGCGCCGCGAGATGGTGCGCGAATCGTGGCCGTTGATGGTGAATCACTTGCTGGCGACCTTGTTCTTCAAGGTCGATGTCTCGTTGATGGAAGCGATTTTAGGCAGCGCGGTGCTGGGCCTGTACAGCATCGGCTATAAATTCTTGGACGCGCTGAACATCATCCCCTCGATGTTCACCTTGGCGCTCTTCCCCGTGATCTCCCGGCAGGCGCGGGAGGATCGCGGGCGGTTTGTGCGTTTTTATCGCTTGGGTGGTAAAATCTTAATCACATTGGCCTTGCCCATGGTGGTGCTGACGACCGTGGCCGCGCGAGAGATGGTGCTCGTCTTAGGCGGCTCAGAATATCTCCCCGGTGGGATGGTCGCGCTGCAATGGATGGCGTGGTCGATGCCCATCGGCTGGCTCAACAGCCTCACCCAATACGTGCTGATCGCGCTCGACCGCCAACGGTACCTCACCCGCGCCTATCTTTTCGCCTTCGGCTTTACCTTGGTCGCCAATCTGTGGCTGATGCCGCGCTTTGGCTATCAAGCGTCGGCGGCGCTGCACATCGCCTCGGAGCTGATGTTGCTCATCCCCTTTGTGTGGGGCGTGCGACAAGAACTGGGGCACGTCGATTGGTGGCAGATCGTGGGCAAGCCGGTGCTGGCGACGCTGGCGATGGGCGCAGTCGGGGCGGCGCTGTGGCCCCTCGGGCGCTGGGCGGCCTTTATCGGCGCGGCAGCGACCTACGGCGTCGTCGCTTGGCGGTTGAAATTGCTTTCGGCGGAGGAGCGTGCTTTGTTATCCCCGGCGTGGCGCCGGAAATAAAATGTAGGTAGCTGTTTAGTTTTATTAACAGGCCAAGGTGCAACGCACTTGAACTGAAGGAAGGCACTGTTTCATACAGTATATGCCTGGCGGCAAGCCCAAAAATGCGTTGCACCTCACAAGACTAAGGTAGTTCCAGAAATCAAAACCTCCCAAACCTGATACTTTTCCCTCATGAAACGGCTCATTTTTGGGAAACTTATTTTCTTGGGATTACAAATGTAGGTCGGACCCGTGGTTCTCCTGTGGCTGGGATTCCGCCCTACGTCTAATTTGTAGAGGAGGAAAGAATGGAAATCACGCAACTTGAGCAGATGATTCGTTGGCTGGATGAAGAACGCAAACGCGATAAGAAAGAGGTTTTGACCTTGCAGGAGCGGCTGGAGCAACAGGCCCAGCTTATGGAATCCCAATCGGTGGAGATGGAGGGCCTGCGTCAGGACATCGCAGCGCTGCGCACGGAACTGAACCGCACCCAAGATTATCCAGAGATGATTGAGAAGACCCGCCGTGACTTGACCGGTAGCATAGAGGACTTCAAAGAGAAGATCCGCCGTCAGCAAATGGAAAGCGAGAAAATGCGCCAGGTGGAGATTAACACCGTCAGCGAGCAGATGGGGGAGTTGGAACGCAAAATCCGCCCGATGCTGCGCTATGACGAGGCTTTGCAGGCGCGCGAGGCGGGCGAGCAACGGCTTCAGGCACAGATTCAGCAGATCTCCAACGAGCTTTCGGATCTCACGAAGCGTACCGAGGATCGCTTGCAACCGATGGTCTATCTGGAGGAGCAACGCCGTGCGGACGCCCGACGCATCGCGGCGCTGGAAGGCGAGCTTAACTCCTTGCGCAAGACCGATGAGGATTTAACGGCGAAGACTACCCGCTTGGAGGATCGTATCCGTAAATTTTCAGGTCGTATTGAGGAGGCCCTCAACGTCGCTAAGTCGTATGATTCCAAGATCGAGGAGTTGCGGGTGGCTGATTTCCAACGCGAGCAGCGGATGAAGCAGTACGCGGAGCAGGCCGAGCAGGTCAACGCAGAGGTCGAGCGCTTGTTAGCGCAGACGCAGAAGTACGCGCTGCTCTACAATCAGAACAAGCAGGCGTTGGAGGGGTTGGATGCGTTTCAGACGCGCTTGGAGAAGCGTCAAAATGAGATTTCGGAGATGCAGCGTCTGACTGAGGAGCGCCTCAAGCGTCAGTGGGAGGAGTGGCAGACGACCTTCGCGCGCGATTGGCAGAAGCGGCAGGTCGTCACGGAGGATCGTTGGCGCCGGCAGGATTTGTCCAATCAGAGCTTCAAGGAGCACTTCGCCGGCCTGGATGAGCAGGTCAAGCTTTACTACCGCGAGATCGTCGCGCTGTGGGAAGAGATCCGTGCGGCGGCGGATCGTTGGAGCAACGCGCTACAAGAGGCGTCAGTCGATAATCAAGAGGTGCCGACGGAGCGGGTGCGCGATCTGCGGCGCTTCGCGGAGGAGAAGCACAAGGAGTTGTTGTAGATCTCTGGAAATTGGAGGTTGGAATTCAACTCCCAACCTCCAACTTCGTTACTGTCACAGAGTATTCGCCACTGCGCCGCGCCGATGGTTGAAACCCTCGGCTGATATCCAAAGTGCGTTAAAACGCACTGGGGGCGCTTTTTTAGCAGGTTCGCAACCCGTTTTTAACGGGTTTTGTATATCAGCCTCGAATTCATTCGCAGGCGGGCCAAGCGGCGAATACTTTAAGACACTAACCAACCTCCAACTTCTATCTCAGTCTTACGCCTGCGCGCGGGGATGTCCTTCTGATTCGAGTTGCATGATGCGCGGATTGAGCAACCAAATCAGGGCAATGCCCATACAGCCAATGCCGGTGATGACGAAGATCGTCGGGACGCCGTAGGCATCGGCCAGCGGGCCGCCGAGCGCCAATCCCACCGGCGCCATCAGCGAGAGCGAGCTGAGCAGCAGGTTGAAGACGCGCCCTTGCAGATCCGGCGGGACGTGAATCTGGAAGATGGCCATCACCGAGCCGCGCACCATCGGTAACATCATCGTGCGCAGGAACATCGCGACCATCGCCAGCCAGAAGGCATCGGCGGGCACCAACCCAAAGGCCAGCGAGCCGACGCCCAGGCCGGCCAACCCCAGGACGGCGGTCGCCGTCCGCCGTTTGAATCCGCCCCAGATGCTGAGCAGGAATCCGCCCGCGATGAACCCCAAGCCGTGAGCGGAGTTGATCCACCCCAGTTCCAGCGCCTCGCCCCCAAAGTGGTCGGTGACCATCAACGGCAGCAGCGAGAAGGCCGGCGCCATAAAGAAGCGCAATCCACCCAACACCATGAACATAAAGAACAGCCCCTGCCACTGCCAGACAAATCGAAAGCCGGTGATCATCTCCTGCCAGACGGAGCTGCCAGCGCCCCCACCCTCAACACGGATGATGGGCGGCTGTGGGATACGAATGAAGAGCAGCGGCCCGATGGCCATCATCGCCGTGATGAGATCGATGGCTAAGGTGCCTTGCATATTGATGGTCTCCACCAGCAGGGCGCCCAGCGGCGGCGAAACGATGTTGATCACGCCCAACAAGGTCTCGTTGAGGCCGCCGACACGCGCCAGTTGATCCTTGGGCACCAGCAGCGAGGTCGAGGCGCGCATCGCGGGTGTCTGGAAGACATCGCCGAATGCCCGCAGGAAGAGCACGACGTAGACGTGCCACACCTCCGCGATCCCCAGCCAGAAGAGGTAGGCTAACGCCCCGGTGAAGAGCGCGATCATCGCGTCGGCGATGACCATCACCCAGCGGCGATCCCAGCGATCTACCAGCGCGCCCGCGAACGGCGCCAGCCCGATCATCGGCAACGACGAGATGAGCGTGGCGCTCGTCAGCACCGTCGCCGAGCCGGTCTCCTCTGTGAGCCACCAGACGAGGGCAAATCGCACCAGGGAGCTGCCCACCATCGAAAAAGCCTGACCGCCCCAGATGGTGAAGAAACGTACCCGCCACTTACGGCGTTTTGTCATTTGGAGGACTTTCTCCTTGAGCTGCTCTTACGCGATATATCGCCACGCGCCGCCGACCATTGCGCGTTGGACGTTGGTTTCCAGCAGCGCCTCCGGCGGGAGCGTGAAGATGTCGCGATCCAAGACGATCAGATCGGCGTGATAGCCGGGGCGCAGCCGGCCCAGGCGATCTTCCATTCGCACGGCGTAGGCTGATCCCCACGTGTAGGCGCGCAGCGCCTCTTCTAAGGTCAGCCTCTGCTCTGGATGCCAGCCTTCGGGGCCGGGCGAGCCATCTTCCGCGCGGCGCGTGACGGCGGCGTAGAGGCCCGCGAAGGGATCGAAGATCTCGATGGGGGCATCGGAGCCGAAGGCCAAGATGGCGCCCGTATCCAAGACCGAGCGCCAAGCGTAGGCGTGGGCGCTGCGCGCGCCCCAGTAGCGGTCGGACATCTGCCAATCATGCGCGGCGTGGATGGGCTGCATCGCGGCGACGATGCCCAGGCGGGCCAGGCGTGGCTGATCCGCCGGCGCGATGAGCTGCACGTGTTCGATGCGGTGGCGCAGGCTGGGCGCGTGCGGCGCGACCTCCTCCAGCACGTCCAACACGAGGCGATTAGTGCGATCCCCGATGGCGTGGATGGCCAGCGCGAGGTGCGCTTCGACGGCGCGGTTGGCGAGATCGCGAAGCTGCTCCCGTGAGAGGGTGAGGACGCCGGTGTTGTCCGGCTCGCCCTCGTAGGGATCGAAGAGCGCGGCGGTGCGCGCGCCTAACGCGCCATCGGCGAAGAGCTTGAGGCCGCCGAAGCGCAGCCAGTCATCGCCGAAGCCGGAGCGCAGGCCCGCCGCCACAACGGCATCGAGCGTCTCGCGGCGCACGTACTTCGTCACCCGCACGTCCAATCGACGCGCCAAATGCAGCGCCTGGAACGCCTCGAAGGCCGGTTCCCCGTCCACGTCGTGAATCCCCGTGATGCCGGAGGCCAGGAGATGCGTCTGCGCTTCGGTCATC
>JAAAOZ010000014.1 GCA_009908585.1 Chloroflexota bacterium | reverse complement strand
CGGCGCGCCACAGCGCGGGCAGAAGTGATGATCTATCACGTCGGCGGTCTCCGTGGCCGCAGCTAGCGCCTCGAAGGCGAAGGGCGCCGCCAAGAAGGGCCAGCGTCCCGCCGCCCACGCTGCCTTGGCGAAGTGTTGCAGCGATTTGAATTTGTACTCCGCCCGCGTCGCCGACGAGCGATCTGGAAATTTCCACGCCGCGATCAGCGACACCGGCAAGTGTGCGCGCGTGTAGTTTGACCCCCGGCCCGCGCGATGTTCCTTCAACCGCCGGGCCAAATCCGTCGTGATCCCGGTGTAGAGGGAATCATCCTTGCAGCGTAAAACATAGAGATACCACATAGCTCCCCGCCTGCTTTGGAAATGAGTAGTGCATCCGCCGACTAAGTATAATCGTGATCGGCAGAAAAAAAAGCGCCCCGCCCTTTCGGCGGGGCGCTGGCCAATGGGAAAGCCTGTTTCAAAAGCGTTCATCATAAATAACGGAAGTCACCCGGTTGTATGTTAGGGTTAGGTCGGGATCGACCTCAAAGTTTTAATATGACGTCCGGCTGTGGGCCGGGTCAATGTGGGTGCTCCAATGATGCCGTACCTTCCCACTCAGCTCACGAAAGGGTCTACGAGTCAAAAGTCTGAAGGTCTAATGTTGAAAGTCTGAGAGTCCAAAGTCGAAGGCTCAGCTCGCTGATCGAGGGAAACATACCTGGAACCTTTTCCAGAAGTTTCACTTCTCCCCTCCTACGATGGTGAAGTTGCGCTCGCGGCGGGGGGCCATCGTCCACGCCCCGTCGCTGTGCTCCCCCTGGCCGCTTTGCCCCAGCGCCGGACGCTGCGCGCCGTAGCCCGGCAGCGCCGATGGCGTCACCACGATCACGGGCGGGGAGCCTGTCGTCTCCGGGCGGGGGGGGCGCTGCTGGCGCGCGCTCTCCCGCCGCCACAGCAGCAGCCCGATGCCCGCCGTGGGGATCATCACCAGCACGCCGCACGCCAGCCCCAACAGCAGCGCCAGCGCGTCGTCGCTCAAGCGCTGCGTCACCACCACCCCCGCCGTGATCGCGAAGATTGCGCCGACCAGCAGTACAAAGCGTCCCACGCGCTGCCCCAGCGAGCGTCCCGGCTCCGCCGGTGGCTCATATCGCTCTCGATTGTATCTCTGTCTCATCTCATCCTCCTCTGATTGCCAGCACCGGCGGCCTCGCGCCCGATCCGCCGAAAGCTCTCTTCTTCGATGTACGCCACCTGAAAGCGGATCGGCGCCTCGCCGCCGCTCACCGCCACGAAATCCCCCCGCCCGTTGAGCAGATGGGCGTTCGTCCCGCCGCGCCCGGCCGCCACCCGCGCGTCCGTGGCGCTCACCACCTTGCCCACCAAGCGCAGCGGGAAGTTGGCGCGCATCAGCCCGCTCAGAATCGCCGCCGAGGGCCGCTGTGTGGCCGCGATGAGGTGAATGCCCGCCTCCCGCCCGCGCTGCGCCAACCGCGTCAGCGCCTCCGAGACCCCATCCCCGCCGGTGAAGACCAACTCCGCCAACTCATCGATCAGCACCGCCAGCGGCGGCTGCCGCTCGCCGCGCTGATCGCGCACCTCCATCGTCCGCACCAGCGACTGGAGCGCCTCCCGGATCTCCGCCGGCTCTGAGACCGGCGGGCGCGCCAGGTGGGGCACATCCCGCAGGCCGGCGAACGCCCGTCCCTTGGGATCGATGCAGACCAGGCGCAGCACGTCGGGGCGATTGGTCAGCACCAGCGAGGCGCCAATCGTGCGCAGGAGCGCCGACTTGCCCGAGCCGGTCGTGCCCGCGATCAGGATGTGGACGACCTCCGGCGCGGGCAGGCGGGCCAGCAGCGGCGCGCCGTCCTCCGTCAGGCCCAGCACGGCGGTGGCCACGGGCGCCGGCCCGACCTCCTCCAGCAGCGAGAGGAGGCGCACCTCCTGGGGTTCGGGGTTGGGGAAGGTGACGACGACGCCCTCGCGGCCGCGGCCAATGTCCAAGTTGGGCACGCGCAGCGCGAGCGCCAGGTCATCGGCCAGGCGCTTGATGGCGGCGAAGCGGATGTGGGGCGCGGGGTTGAGGAAGAAGCGGATGAGGCGCGGGCCGACGGTGCCGCCGGTCACGCGGCTGGGCGCGCGATGCGCGGAGAGCACGGCTTCCACGCGGTCGGCTTGATATTCGAGATAGGGACGCAGCTTGTCGCCCACGGCAGCCTCCAGATGGGGAAATTAGACTGGAATTAGGATGAACTCATCTTCAGAGATGCAGTTTTGGCCTCTTGTCCGTTTGGGGCCAAAACCGCCCAGGCGGGTGAAACCCGTCGATAGAACATTTGTTCTAATCATAGCACGCTCTGAGAGGCTTGTCAACTACTTTTCGGGGGAAAATGCGGGGGAAATGGGGAGAGAATCGTGGCAATTCTGTCGAGCTATAGTTTATATCCAACGAGAGCTTGCATTCTCATATTGATAAGTGTATACTGAACTTGGAACTTATTTGCTATGATTTACCTCATAAGCCGAGGTAAATCATATTATGCGGAAGGAATTCGGCGCAAGCTGATTTTCGGGGTGTTTATGCTTACATATTATGGAATAACAAAACGGTAGCTCACTTTTGAGTCAGGAGGGAAAATGGCACTCACTAAAAAACAAGTTAGACTATTTGGGCGTAACATACCACTTATAGTTATAATAATCATTGTGTTAAGTTGCATTGTATTATCATGTTGTGGTCTCATGTTAGCTATGCCTTCATCAGAAGAAACGGCAACCACAGGAGTAAATACTCAAACACCAACATCCACCACACCTACAATGAATCCCCCCACTTCTACAAGCACACATGAACCCTCCTATACGCGTGAACCAACACATACACCTGAGAACATACCGTCCCTTGAACCAAGCAAAACGCCTACGGTAGCTATTACCCCAACAGCATCTCCTACACCATCTCCCACGGAACTTGAGTTTGACTTCACCCCCCGTTTTGAGAATGGAGAAATCTATTTTGATATAGAAACCAACCTACCAGATGGCATGGATATTATGTTTACGGTCGTTTCAGGAGAAGACATTTGGGGGCAAAGCAAAGCACAAGTATCATCAGGAGTTGTTACTGTGGGGCCTTTCTCGAGACAAGGTGAACCCTATCCCCCAGGAGACTATGAGTTAAGTATTTCCAGTCCTCTTTTAATGTTACAATCACTTGAAGTCCAGCAAAGATTAGGAGAAAACGGGAAGAATTTTTATGGTGACTACATAGAAGAAGGTCAGGTCGACTTTGAAACCACTTTTACTGTCGAGGGGGATCAAGGGGAAACTCAACGGTTAAAAGAGCAGGAATTGTCGTCTATGCAAAACCATCTTACATATCTAAATAACAAGCTTGATTCTTTGGAGCAAGCTAAAGGTAAGGATATTGCAGATTGGACTGGTTGGTCAAGAGAGTGGAACACGGACTTACAAGAGCACCGAGAAATATTTATTCAAGAATTTGGAGCCAACATCAATGAGTATAAAGGGTATTGCAGAAATGCATTTCTGGATATAGGTACTGCCTACGGTGATATTTTCATTTTATGGCAAAGTTACGATGATTTTGTCGAAGGTAAACTCGCAGAGAGCGATTTACAAACCAGGATAGCCGATTTAAGAACCTTACTTGACGAAGCGGGGACATCAATAACTATGTGCCAGGAAAACTGATGGAGATATAGAAGAGTATCTTCACTAAAATGAATTTGCTATTAATTATTGACTTCGAAGGAGATTAACATGCAAAAACACAGAGAGACAAAACATACAATTTCCACGTCGATTAACTATGTAATTTTGCAGTTGTTTTTCCGAAGCTTTAAGTAATCCTAACTTAGGAGAAAGAGATGCTAAGGAACACACTAATGGGCCTAGATGAGCTACTGATAGAAGTTCCAGATCAGATAGAACGTCGGTATCTTGAAGAAGCTGTAAAATGCTATCATATCGAAGCCTATCGGGCTGCTGTTATACTTTCATGGATTGTCGTTGCTCGCAACTTAGAGAGGAAGTTACAACAGCTATCGCGAGAAGATGGAGAAGCCAACAGTCAGTGGGAAAGAATTGAGGAAAAAAAGAGCGAAGACAAAAGCTATGAGGAGGATCTTCTGAACGCTTGCAAATCTCTTGGCGTTCTAGATGGACAAGAGACTGAAGAATTGAAACATCTGAGAAACACACGAAACTGGTGTGCACATCCGACTAATTATGAACCAACGGCAGAAGCAGTACGTGACTGCTTGCGGAACGCCGTTCAGTATGCCCTATCGAGACCACTACTTAGAGGGTTTGTTTATATCCGATCTTTAGCCACAGAACGAATCACAACTCCAAGTTTTTTCCCGTCGGACGATCCTAATGAGATTGATACTTACGTGGATGAAATGCTGGGCAAAATTCGGATGGATCTACATATCAGATTGGCAGAAGAGATGATACATACCTTTCAGAATCCAGACTCAACAGTAACAACTCGAAAGAATATAAAATCGTTCCTAAGCTCAATGATGCGGCAGTCATCCGAGGACATAGTAGCAAGCCTAACTCACACGATCAGCCCCTTACTAGACGCAGATTTACGCAGCGGTGCAGTAATTCTAAGTTCGCACCCTAAGTCGTTTGGGCATCTTCAGACTTTAAAGAGGGATAGACTGAAAAACTTTGTTATCGAGGAAGTAACTGCCAGCGTTACACCTGATCCATTGATGATTCGTGTCTTGGAAGCAATAATTAGCAGCGGCTCTGTTGACAATGAAAAACTTCAGCAAATGAGTGATAATCTCCACTCTCACATATATGATTTATATTCTCAATTAGAAGATCAGGCTGCTCCTTTCTTCGTCAATATTCTGATTGAGCGTCTGGAGTCTGACCTTGCCAGAACCCGTTCAGGAGAGCGAGGAACTGATTTTGATAGGGCTAACCCAGCTGCGCAATTTGTTCAAGAGATTGGCTTGGACAATTTTGACTCACAACCAGTTGAGGTTCAGCAACAGCTAGCCGATGCACTGGCAGTTGCGGCATCTGAGAATGCTTTCAAGGCAAAGTCTATCCTAACTTCCACAGCAAGATTAAGCAATGAATGGCTTCAACTTTTGTTAGATGGCCTAGCTCATCATTTCACGGAACATTATCTACAGGACCCTAACGTACTGGCATCTCCAATGATCGAGTGGGTTAGTAGGGGACATGATCTTACACCAACGTGGAAGGATTTCCTGCAACGTGCCCTCGATGAGCACGAGAGTCAGTTAAATGAGATGGATCATCCCTACCCGACGATTCCTTGGTATCCCAAGACCCGCAGGTCGATTAGGCGAGTAGCTGAAGTATTCAAACAGGTAACTCCGATGCTTCGGGAGAAGGGCTATGATGCCAGTCTTGCTCAAGGGTTTCTAGAATATCTAAAGACTGTCCATCCCAATTCTTTTCCTCAGAAACTGCAACAAGCCAGGAGTTCTGATATTGGGAAAACCGGTTGAGCCTTGGAAACAGCCACTCTTAGCACTATCATCGACCTGAGTCCAATCCCCCCCCGACCCACAACCTGAAAAAACGCCCGCCCAGAGGATGAAGCGATCTTCTGGGCGGGCGTTATTTTTCCAGCGAGGTAGTTAATCGGGTGGGCCGGGG
>JAAAOZ010000068.1 GCA_009908585.1 Chloroflexota bacterium | reverse complement strand
GCATCGATGCCCGTCCGCGGCGTGCCGGGCGTGATGGTGATGACGGTTGCTGTATCGATGGTGGGTTTGGCGTCGTAATATTGCGGAGCCAGTTGATGCGTGGGGTCTACGAACTGCACGCGGTAGTCGATGCCGAGGCCCTGGCCCAGGCCGGTAAATTGGTAAGTACCGTTGGCGGTGGTGTGGGTGGTAGTGAGGTGCTGCCATCGCGGCCAAGAAGTTGAGCGATAAAGGTTGACTTGCACATCGGCAGCCGGCATGGTATCAGTGAGCGTGACCGCGCCACTCAAACTACCCAGGTCTTCTCCACAAATGAGACCCGTTCCCCAAAGATCAGGGATGCCACCGAGCCACGTGGGCACATCGCCGGTAAGAGGCACACACCACTCGGTATCGTAGAAGGTGAACCGGGTGAGCTGTTGCAATTGCGTCATTGAAGAGGGTATTTCCCCGGATAGGGGATTGGTATTTAAGTAAAGATATTTCAAGCTAGTGAAGTTACCGATTTCTGTAGGCAGCGTCATCAAGGCGTTTTCGTGCAATTCAAGCACTACCAACTTGGTTAGATTCTGAAACTCAGTTGGTAATGTTGCTATATCGTTGTCCTGCAGATAGAGACTTGTCAAAGCAATCAGACTCCCAATTTCTACCGGCAGTGTTGTCAGCTTGTTATGCCGCAGGGATAGTGTATGCAATGCGGTCAAGTTCTTAATCTCTGCGGGTAATGCGGTCAAATTATTGTAATCTAACCAAAGCTCCTTTAACGCAGTTAAGTTCTCAACCTCAGGCGGCAACGAAGTCAAGTTGACATCAAAAAGCCAAAGTTCTGTTAGTGTGGTCAGGTTCCATAACTCTTTTGGTAAAGAGCTTAAATCATTGTATGAGAGGGAAAGATATTCTAATGCGCTCAGATTCCCAATCTCCGATGGTAAAGTTGTCAAATCATTGATCGCGAAGGTAAGATATCTCAACGCGGTGAGATTGTCGATCTCAGGGGGTAGACTGGTTAGGTGGTTACCGCCCAGTTTAAGTTCCGTCAGTGCTGAGAGGTCGCCAATCTCAGAGGGAAGCGCACCACTCAAGTTATTCCAGTAAAGTGTTAACTCGGCCACATGCTCCGCCTCACATGTAACTCCATACCAATCACACGGCGTATCCGTCGTCAGCCAGCCGGTGTTATCATCCCAGTTATCCCCATCCGTAGACTCATACAGCGCCACCAGCGCCTCGCACTCCGTTTGGGGGATTTCGGTCACGTCGCCGCAGTCAAAGGCCGCCGGGGCCGCCTGCACCGGCGTGGGCAACCAAGCCAGCCAACCGGTCAACAACGTCAGTACAACCACTAGGTTCACACGTCGTAAGCGTTTCATTCGTCTTACACTCCTCATTCATGTGGTGTTAGATTATGATCTTTAGGGCTAAGGAGGAAGTAACTTTCCCATTTGGAGAGCTACAGGGAGCCGTGAAAATGGGTAAGTTATTTACTTCATGCTCCTTAGCCTCAACATTTTCATCGATGCGTACTCAATCGAGATTTAGCTCGGACAAGGCGCGCCCACCTCGTCCGAGCTATGCTCCTCTTTAGGATTCTCTGACCACCAGCGGGAGGAAGATCTCGAAGGCAGCCTTGTCGTAGATGGTGCGGGTGACGGTGTTGGATGGACGCATCATCGATAGCGTCTCGCCGGGGAAGTAGTAGTAGGCGGTGTTGCTGACCTGCGCGTACTCATTGACGAAGGAGGCGGCGGGCAGATCGACCTTGGCGGCGAAGGTGACGGTGAGCGGCGTGGTCGCCGAGAGCGCGACGGCGCCCGTGAGCGCGGTCGTGTAGGTGAGGGTCTCCGGCGCATCGCCGACGAAGCCCTGCCATCTCAGGTTGGGATCTAGTTCATCGTAAAGATGGAGCGTCGTATCCGTGCTGGCGGAGACGGCTAAAGTGTAGGTGATCGCGCTGCCGTTGGTGATGGTGAACGTCGGCGTGGCGGATTTGACCACTTGAATGTCGAAACCTTCGGGCGTCAAGGATAGGTTTAAGTCGGTGACCTCCGGCGGCACGCCGACGACGGGGCTGGTCAGGGAATCGTAGCCCTCCGCCTCAACGGTGACGTACCAGCACCCTTCGCTCACATCCCAGCCGTAGTAGCCATCGACTGTGGTCCGTTGGTAAGGCGAGCGCGGATCGGTGGGCGTGACATCAGCATTGGAAACGATGCCCAGGTCGGTGGGCGCGGGCTGGCTCCACGGCGCGTCCGCCGGTTTGGAGAGGTTCGATTCGCAGGTCTTAGGACGGTCATCGTCGGGGCCGGTCTTGGGTTCCCACCCGGGCACATTGTACAGCGTTACCAGCGCACCGGCGATAGGTTGTTGGCTCTGGGCATCGGTGATATAGCCGCTCGGATCGTACAGGACGATGTAGCCCACGACCGTCTCTGTCGTGCCGGCATCACAAGTAGCTGCGACGGATAATGTGGCGTCATCGGTGAGGTCCGTCGCCGGGATAGTGATCTGGTACAGATCGCCGGACATATTCGTCATCGAATACGTTGTCCCCGTGGAGAGGCTCAAGGTCACTGCGCTGGGCGCGCCCACCGGACACGTCACAGCGTCGGTAACCGTGACATCGCTCGGATTGGGCGCGGGGATCGTGATCTGTGCCGTCCCATCTGGATTGTAGACCACGCTGCCCGATCCAGTCTCCGCCTCCACGAGAGGGGGTTGCGGCAGCGCCAACACCGCATCGATGCCGGTCCGCGGCACGCCGGGCGTGATGGTGATGACGGTTGCTGTATCGATGGTGGGTTTGGCGTCGTAATATTGCGGGGCTAAGTGATAGGCAGGATCGACGAATTGCACGCGATAATCAATCCCCAAGCCCTGGCCGAGGCCGGTGAATTGATAGGCGCCGTCAGCGTTCGTCTGAGTCGTACCGAGATGACGCCAACGGTTCACGGGTAACGATCTGTACAAATTGACCTGCATGCCAGCGACAGGACTTGTATCAGTAAGGGTGGTCGCGCCGCTAAGACCACCCCCTTCTTCACCACAAATGAGACCCGTTCCCCAAAGATCAGGGATGCCACCGAGCCACATAGGCACATCGCCGGTAAGAGGCACACACCACTCGGTATCGTAGAAGGTGAACCGGGTGAGCTGTTGCAATTGCGTCATTGAAGAGGGTATTTCCCCGACTAGAGGGTTGTCGAACAAGGTCAGGGACGTCAATGTGGTAAGATTTCCGATCTCCGACGGCAAAGAGGTCAGCTCATTGCTATTCAGAGATAGTTGTGTCAAACTCCCTAAATCACCGATTTCTCCGGGCAAGGTAGTTAGTTGATTATCATACAGAGATAGATGAACTAATAACGTAAGGTTGCTGAGACCGGGAGGGAGATCGCTCAACTGATTGCCGGACAAATAAAGGTACCACAGATCGGTGAGATTCCAGAAATTATCCGGCAAGCTCGTCAACTGGTTGTTGCATATCGAGAGGTTCCACAAAGACGCCAAATCGCCGAGCTCAGCAGGCAATGTGGTCAGGTCGTTACCTCCTAACCAAGCATGTCCAAGGTTGAGTTGCTCAAGAGCAGAGAGAGCGCCAATTTGAGATGGCACACTAGTGAGATGATTGCCATAAAGATACAGCTCGACCAAATGGGTTAGAGCTCCAACCTCAGGTGGCAGCGCCCCTTTTAAGTTATTTTCAGTCAATGATAACTCGCTCACATTACCTGCTGAGCACGTGACGCCATACCAATCACAGGGCGTGCTCGTCTGGAGCCAATCGGTGTTGGTATCCCAGTTATCGCCATCGGTGGCTTCATAGATCGCCGCCAGCGCCTCGCACTCAGCCTGGGGCATACCGGTCGCGGTCGTGCAATCGAAGCCGCTCTGCGCCTGCAACGGCGCGGGCAACCAAGCCAGCCAACCGGCCAACAACGTCAGTACAACCACTAGGTTCACACTTCGTAAGCGTTTCATTTGTTTGTTCTCCTTTGGAAAGTTGATAGTCGGTCGATTTGTTCGTCATCGAGTGCGATAGGACTTGTTTCGTCGTCATCTGCAAGATTTATTCATTACCTCCATCACCTCCTTCATGAACCTGGGAGTCATAGGCTAACTCACGCTCAATTTAAGGCTAACGGGTCTTTTGGATTTTGCCGGGTAACCCCCTCAGTAGCCCTACAAGCAGCCCAGAATTACGTGTTTGTGGGGATTACAGACCTTTTTTGCGTCGTTACTGGGTTGCAGGTGGGGATGGCGCGATTGCACCCGGCGAATTCCTGAAGAGCCAGGCTAACTTTCGAAAACCTTAACGTTGGGCCGAACCGACTATGCGGTTAACATGCTCCAACCATGGCCCATGGCCGGACCTACCATGGCGCTAAGGCCGTTCCAGGAAAATAAATCTTCCAAAAATAGCTATTTTTCTGAGGAAAAAGCGGGATGGTTCATTTTCCAGGATAATTAGGTTTACACTTTCAGGGTTGGTTCAAGAGATAGCAAAAATCGGTTTACACTTCTGTCTTGCTCAGGAGATTCTTTTCTTTAAAAATAACTGCCCAGCGAATGAATTCGCGGCTAATTTACGAAACCGGCCTGCGCCGGTTAGAACTCAGTCGCCGAAGGGCGACTTCGCTAAGGCGTGTTACGCCCGGCGGCCCGTGGTTTTTCTTTTGACCCCACGGCCCAATGGCCGCGGGAACCGCCGGGCCTGAGATGACGAGAAAAAGTGTCAACCTATTTCTGAACCACCCCTAAGTTTTTCGCTATTTTGTGGAAATCGACTTCTGTTTCGCGGCGCGCGAGATAGGCCGCGCGGCCATCGATGTAGGCATCGCCGCCGTGGATGTCGTTCACGACGATGGCCGGGAAGCCCGCGACGGTGAACTCGCGGATCGCCTCGGTGCCCAGGTCGGTGTAGGCGACGATGCGACTGGCCGTGATCGCTTGGGCGATGAGCGCGGCGGCGCCGCCGATGGCGGCAAAGTAAACCGCGCGATGTTTCACCAGCGCCGCTTTGACCGCCTCGGAGCGGTAGCCTTTGCCGATCAGGCCGCTCACGCCGCGTTCCAGCAGCGGGAGGGTGTAGGCATCCAAGCGCCCGCTGGTGGTCGGCCCCGCCGGCCCCACGACGTGACCGGGTTTGGCCGGCGCCGGCCCGACGTAGTAAATGACCTGCCCGGCCAGTTGGAAGGGCAGGTCCTCGCCCGCACGCAACGAGTCGACTAGCCGCTGGTGCGCGGCGTCGCGCGCAGTGTAGAGCACGCCATCGATCAACACCTCGTCCCCGGCGTGCAACTGCTCCACCGTGGGCTCATCGAAGGGCGCTTGGATCCGTCGTCCAGTGCTCATAACATTGTCCCTCTCTTCCCTTACAACGTCACGCTGGCCCGACGCGGCGCGGAGCAGTTGAAGTTCACCGCCACGGGCAGGGCCGCGATATGCGTCGGCGCGGCTTCGATGTGCACGGCCAGCGCCGTAAATCGCCCGCCCAATCCCTGCGGGCCGATGCCCAGCGCGTTAATCGCCGCCAGCAGCTCCACTTCCAGTTCGGCCAGATGCGGCTGGGGATGCGGTTCGCCAAGGGGACGCAGGAGCGCCTTCTTCGCCAGCCACGCCACGCCATCGAAGGAGCTGCCCAAACCCACGCCGATGATCACGGGCGGGCAGGCGT